>CANHNT010000157.1 GCA_947461985.1 Bacteroidota bacterium
ACAAATAATGCATTAGTTATTTTTAGATTAAATCGTTTGCAAAATAAATTTGATATTCTAGAAGCGGATGTTGACTGTGGAAATACGAAAGTAATTTATGAAGAAAGTAATAAATACTATGTTGCCATCAACGATGATATTCATTTTTTAAATAACAAAAATGGATTTATTTATACGTCTGAAAAAGATGGTTTCAATCATATTTATGTGCATGATATTGACAACAATGCTTCTTTTCAAATTACAAACGGAAATTGGGATGTAGCAGAAATTTACGGAATTGATGAAGCAACAAACATAATTTACTATTTAAGTGCTGAGCAATCACCAATGGAACGCCATGTTTATTCAATTGAAATGAATGGCGAAAACAAAATTCTTCTAACTCCTTATAAAGGTTGGCACACAGCCGATTTTAGTAAAGGCTTCGAATATTTCATGGAAAAATATTCTTACATCAATACACCTCCAACTTTTTCAATTCATAATAAACAAGGGGAGTTGATTCGTATGTTAAAAGACAATGCTGCATTAGCTTCTAAAATGAAAGAATACGAATTGTCGAAGTTGGAATTAATACAAGTACCTAATGAAGAAGGCACTCTGTTAAATGGATGGATGATTAAACCAACGAATTTTTCTTCATCAAAAAAATATCCTTTATTGATGTTTCAATATAGTGGACCAGGATCACAACAAGTAATGAATTCATTTGGTGGTCGTGATTTTTGGTGGTATCAAATGCTTGCACAAAAAGGATATATTATTGTTTGTGTAGATGGCACTGGAACTGGATTTAGAGGCGAAGAGTTTAAAAAGAAAACCTATTTACAATTGGGTAAATATGAAAGCGATGATCAAATTGCGGTGGCAAAATATTTTGCAAAACAAAAATATATTGATGCTTCAAGAATAGGAATTTGGGGTTGGAGTTATGGAGGTTACATGAGTAGCATTTGTATTTTAAAAGGTGCAGATGTATTTAAAACAGCTATTGCTGTTGCTCCTGTTACCAACTGGCGTTATTACGATAACATTTACACTGAACGTTATATGCAAACTCCTCAAACCAATGCAAAAGGTTATGATGACAATTCACCAGTAAATATGGTTAAAAATTTAAAAGGAAATTATTTAATCATTCATGGAACAGCAGACGATAATGTGCATTTTCAAAACTCAGTGATGATGGTTGATGAATTAATAAAAGCCAACAAAGATTTTGATAGCGAATATTATCCAAATAAAAATCATGGCATAAGCGGAGGAATTACTCGTCTTCAATTATACAGAAAACTGACTCATTTTATTTTAGAAAAATTGTAATTCCCTCCCCTAAAAGGAGAGGGGTAAAGTGAGCTGTTATGCAGGTTTATTACCTCCTTTTTTTCCAAACCATTTTTTCTTAGGAGCATTTCCTGCCTCTTTAGCTTTTAAATGATTTTTAATTTGATGGGGCGTTTTTGCTGGTGTTTTTGCAAATAAATCGGTCATTGGATACGGATTGTCTTCAATGACTTCAATTTGTTTACCGATTAATTTTTCAATTAGTTTCCAATCACTTCTTTCCTCTGCATCACAAAATGAAAATGCAGTTCCATTTGCCCCAGCACGACCTGTTCGTCCAATTCGATGGACATAGGTTTCAGAAACATTAGGAATGTCATAGTTGATTACATATTGCAAATCATCCACATCAATTCCTCTGGCTGCAATGTCGGTAGCAACTAATACTCTTGTCGTTTGAGCTTTAAAATTACTCAACGCACGTTGACGAGCATTTTGTGCTTTATTGCCATGAATAGCTTCTGCTTTGATGTTATTTTTTTCTAACACTTTCACAATTTTATCTGCACCATGTTTGGTACGGGTAAAAACTAACACGGTTTTAATTTTTTCATCTTTTAATAAATGCAGCAAAAGGCCATTTTTATTAAATTTATCAACGTAATATAAGTATTGCTGAATCGTATCGGCTGTTGATGAAACTGGTGTTACCTCTACTTTTTGAGGTTGGTGTAAAATAGAATTTGCTAACGTAACAATCTCTGGTGGCATGGTTGCCGAAAAGAACAACGATTGTTTTTGCTTTGGCAATAAAACCAATAATTTTTTAATATCATGAATGAAACCCATGTCAAGCATTCTATCAGCTTCATCTAACACAAACAATTCTACATCTTTTAATGAAATAAAACCTTGTTGAATTAAATCTAATAAACGACCAGGTGTTGCCACCAAAATATCGACTCCTTTTCTTAATGCATCTGTTTGTGGACCTTGCCCAACGCCACCAAAAATAACAGTTGTTTTTAAATCTACATATCGACCATAAGCCACAAAACTTTCTTGAATTTGAATGGCCAATTCTCTGGTTGGAGTGACTATTAAAGAACGAATTTTTCGATGTTTCTCATACGTAGGTCTGCCAGCTAAAAGTTGAATGATAGGAATGGCAAAAGCGGCTGTTTTTCCCGTGCCTGTTTGGGCACAGCCTAATAAATCAATCCCTTTTAATAAAATAGGAATAGATTGTGCTTGAATGGGTGTTGGAGTGGTGTAACCTTCATCTTTTAGAGCTCTAAGAATGGGTTCTATTAAAAATAAATCTTGAAATAACATATAGTGTTTTGAAAATAAATATACCCGAATAATCGGGCATTATTTGAATAAATAAAGAGTGCAAGTTAGTCTTTTAATTTAATCTTTTCGTATTTATTAAGCATACTATAGTTAAATAATAGACAAAACGGCTTAATTCTTAAAGATATAAAACTACTTAAAGCTCCTTGACTTTTGTAGTATGCAATCTAAATCAATGATTAGTTTCATGGTAATCATGACTCATTGAAAGTGAAAATAAGTATTGACTTTCTATTGTACATTGTTGAATGTTTCTTAAGAGGTAATCAATTTCCTTTTGCTAACATCAATATTTGTGCAATGAAAAAAAGGAAACAAATGATATGAATTATGTAATTGAATGATTGTTGTCAAATTTATAAGGGAATAGGTTAAAGACCTTTGTATAGAATTAAAAAAATCAGCGTTGAATTATGAAAAAATATATGCAAATTTTTTTTGTTGGAATTTTGTTTTGTTCCTTCAATAATAAACTAGTAGCCCAAAGTATAGCTGAAGAATTTAACCAACTACAAATAGATGACAGTTCAGATATGAATACACTGGCGTTGTTTCCTCAAAATGTAAGAGAAAATATTTTTAAAGTGTCGCTTCATCCACAAGGCGTAGCAAATATTTATGATATACAACGAAAATCAAATCAATCATTTAAAGATTTATTAGCTACTTATCCAAAGGAAGAGCAACAAAAAATCTGGAATTTAATTCGATACAATAATCTATTTTCAGACCTTGCAAAAACTAAATTTAACAACATAGATATTGATGCTGTGTTGTCAAAATATCCTGCTGAAATATATACAGATGCTCAAGAATATGCAATGAATCATCATGATTTAATTATTGCTATTGATCAAATCAATCAAAAATTTAATACGAATTTTCAAAATATAATTTCTAATTTTCCTGATGATGATCAAGTAGCTTTCAGATCTATTTTATCTACACCAGATGCCCTCAGTTTATTAAATAAAAACATGCATTTAATGATGCATTTAGGTAATATTTATAAAACAAATCCCTTATTTCTTCGTGATAAATTAAACACATTAAATGTTATAATCACTGAGGAAAACGCCAAAGAAACAGAAAATTGGAAGCAAGAAATACAGCAAGATCCCGAAGTTGAAAAAGAATTAAAGCAAAGTGCTGAGCAATATGCAGCGGATAATAACTACAGTGAGGATGAATATCAAGATACAAATCCTAAAATAGTAGAACATTATGTGTATGTACCATATCCTTATTGGAGTGGGTATCCTTGGTGGTATGATAATGATTACTGGTATCCTTATCCTTATTGGTATCACAGTGGTTTTTACTTTTGGAGAGGGAACTTAATATTATTAGGCCCTCCATCTTGGTTTTTTATTCATTGGCATTTTTATCATAATCATTATCACCATTTTTATCATTATCCTCATATAACTAATTTATATTTTAATCATTATAAATATGGACCTCGAAGTGGATTGTCTAGAAACAGAAATGAAGTTCAAACTTGGCTGAATAGAAATGAAAAATCATTACCCAATGATTTCAGAAAAAATAATGAACAACGAATTAATGAAATTCGGGAATTTGGGAAGTCAGAAATTGACCGAGACGAATTCAACAAATCAAACCCAGGTAGAAATATAACTCGTGATGATTTTATTAAGCAGCATGCTGAAAAATACCCACACCTTAACCGATCAGGAGTTAAAGAACCAGCACTAAATCCAAGAATAAATGTTAATACTGACAAGCCAAAAGACAATTCAAATATTCGACCTGTTATTGAGCCTCGAGAATCAAATATTGATAAATCAAAATCAATTCCACCACAAAAAGAACGGGTAAATCCTATTCGAGTAGAACCTATTGAATCGCCTAAGCCAATAATACAGCGACCAAGACCTAACCCTGAAATAAAAATGCCAAGACAAGAGCAACCCCGAATTAAACAAATTACCCCAAGAAATATTCCTTCAAACCCTCCACCGCCTAGGCAACCTCAACCTAATAGAAAAAATAGTAGAATTCGTTAAAGATGAAAATAAATAAATTTTCAGAGATCAGCGGTATTCCATATTAAATATTTGGATTCTATTTTAATGAAAAAATAAATATACCTTTTTAGCAAGAAAAAAAATTCATCTTTCAGATTTCGATTTACTTTTATGTCGTTAAATAATTAAAAAATAATTTATGACTTATCCGTATCAAATAAAAACATTAGCACAATATCACGAAGTCTATAAACAAAGCATTGAAAATCCAGAAAAATTTTGGGGCGATATAGCCATGCATTTTCGTTGGAAAAAACATTTTGACAAAGTGTTAGAATGGAATTTTAGTGAACCCAAAATAGAATGGTTTAAAGGTGGAAAAATGAATATTACTGAAAACTGTTTAGATCGTTGGGCAGAAATTCAGCCGAATACACCTGCAATTATTTGGGAAAGTAATGATCCTGATGAA
>CANHNT010000158.1 GCA_947461985.1 Bacteroidota bacterium
ACTAACATAAAATCTATTATTTTGGGCAATGCCTTCCATACCAATATTAAATAAATAGTCTTTTCTTTTTCTTGTATGAAATCCTACTCTATAAATTTTTGTAGTGTAATCACCTTTTTGTTTTACAGAATCTACAAGAATATAAATACTGTCTTCTTTTAAATAGTATTTTCCTTCGTAAGCAAATGCTCTTGCATTTATATATTCTGGATTGTCATTATATGTAATAGAATCATTTTTGAATGTATAATTTATATTCCAATGGTTCCAATAATTTCCATTATGAATCAATTTCTTTTCTTGTGCAAAAGAATTTATGCTTATAAAAAGCAATATTATTGGTAGTATATAGGAATGTAATTTCATTTTCAAATTAAAATTACTATTTTTATACCTACAAAAAACACTTCTCATGTTTGAAACTTCACGTCCAATAAAAAGTATAGAAAAAAATGTTGCTTCGAATACAAAAATGGCTTACATCAATGATGTGCCGTTTCAGTTTATTCCTGGTGAAACGATATTGACTTTTGTGCGTAGAAGTTTGGGTGAAAATTTAGTGCCAACCTTGTGTGATGCACCCAACCTTGACCCTTTTGGGAGTTGCCGTGTTTGCAGTGTGGACGTGGCTTTGGTGCAAAATGGAAATGCAAAAGCAATGGCTTCTTGTCATACACCTGTGATGGAAAATGCATACATTTATCCCACAAGCAAACGCATTCAAAAACTACGAAAAAATATTATTGAATTGGTTTTAACCGACCATCCTTTAGATTGTTTGACCTGTGAAGTCAACAACAATTGTGAGTTGCAAACGGTAGCAGCACAAGTGGGTGTGAGAGATGTTCGTTATCCTGAAGGCAAAACACATTTAGACCGAAAAAAAGATTTGAGTCATCCGTACATGACGTCTGATTTAAGTAAATGCATTAACTGTTTTCGATGTGTGAGAGCTTGTGATGAAGTGCAAGGACAATTTGTGTTAAGCATGGCTGGCAGAGGATTTGATGCACATATTGTAAAAGGTTCTGAACAAACATTTTTTGAAAGCGATTGTGTGAGTTGTGGTGCCTGTGCACAAGCTTGTCCTACCAGTGCCATTAGCGATGTGTTTGAAAGCAAAAGTATTGTGGCTAAAGAAAAAACAAGAACAGTGTGTACCTATTGTGGTGTAGGTTGCAATTTGGAAGTGTCTACGGTGAATGGTGAAATAAAAAGCATACAAGCGCCTTATGATGCAGAAGTGAACAAAGGACATACGTGTTTGAAAGGACGTTATGCATTTAAATTTTACGATCATAAAGAAAGGCTACGCTCTCCACTCATTAAAAAAAATGGTGAATTTGTAGAAGTATCTTGGGATGAAGCCTATGATTATATTGCCACTAAATTGACCGAAATAAAATCAAATTATGGTGCAGATGCTATTGGTGGAATTTCATCGGCTCGATGCACCAATGAAGAAAATTATTTAATGCAAAAATTTATTCGCACCACCATTGGTACGAATAATATTGACAGTTGTGCTCGGGTGTGCCACAGCCCTACTGCATTAGGCATGCAACGAACTTTTGGAACAGGCGCTGCAACCAATTCGGTTATTGATTTGAAATATGCAAATTGCATTATGGTCATTGGTGCAAACCCTACCGATGGTCATCCTGTAACTGGGGCAAAAATGAAACAATTCGCCATGAAACAAAATCATGTGACCATTGTTATTGATCCTCGACGAACTGAGTTAGCAACGTATGCAAACTATCATTTGCAATTGAAACCAGGAACCAATGTGGCCTTGTTAAACATGCTATTGTATTTCATTATTAAAGAAAATTTAGAAGATCAAACATTTATCGAAAATAGAACAGAAGGCTATGAAGATTTTAAAAATCATGTGCTTTCTTTTGATGTGGATGAATTAGAAAAAATAACGGGCGTTGATAAAAATTTGGCTCGTGAAGCAGCCATGGCTTATGCTAAAGCACCTAATGCAATGAGCTTTCATGGATTGGGTGTTACGGAGCATTCGCAAGGAACGTTTACCGTAATGCTCATTGCCGATTTGGCTATGATTACCGGAAACATTGGCCGTAGAGGGGTTGGTGTAAATCCGCTTCGAGGACAAAACAATGTACAAGGTGCTGCCGATATGGGATGTCAACCCCATCAAGGTGCTGGCTATTTAGATGTTACGAATCCTGAATATCATGCAAAATATGAAGCGTTTTATGGGGTCAAATTGCCCAATTATATTGGATTAAAAATTCCTCAAATGTATGATGCCGCCATTGATGGCAAATTTAAAGCCTTGTGGTTAATGGGGGAAGACAATGTGCAAACGGATCCTAACACCAATAAAGTAAAAGAAGCCATGAATAATTTGGAGCTGTTAGTGGTGCAAGAATTGTTTATGACCGAGACCGCAAAAATGGCGCATGTGGTTTTACCTGCAACCTCATTTCTTGAAAAAAGCGGCACCTTTACCAATGGTGAACGTCGCATTCAACGCGTGAATAAAGTTGTTGAACCCATTGCTGGTACCAAACAAGATGGACAAATTATTATTGACATCATGAACAAAATGGGAGGCAACGAACAAGATTATAATCCGAAAACTTTGTTGGAAGAAATTTCGCAAATCGTTCCATTTTTTGCCGGTGTAAAGTGGGATGAATTGGGCATTAATGGCAAGCAATGGCCTGTATTGGCCGATGGTTCAGACACAGAAATTTTGCACATTGATGGATTTAAAATGGGCAAAGGTCAGTTTAAAAAAGCAACATGGATTCAAACAACAGAACTAACGGATAATGAAAAAGACTTCCCTTATATTTTAACGACCAATCGTGAATTAGAACATTATAATTGTGGAACTCAAACACGAAGAACAGGCAATGCTGAAATTTTACTAACTGATTCATTATTGATAAATCCATTAGATGCTTCGAAAAATAATATTGAAGAAGGCGACATGGTTTGTATAGAAAGTGCAAGAGGAAAAATTGATGTAAAAGCAAAAATTACCGACGAAGTAAAACCAGGTATTCTTTCCTCCACATTTCATTATCCTGAAGTAAGCATGAATATTTTAACTAGCTCGGTAACCGATGGGGATGCACTTTGCCCTGAATATAAAGTGTGTGCAGTAAGGATAAGGAAGAGTAAAGGGAAGTATAAAATGGTTTAATAATTTGATGATCTAGTAATGGTAATAAAACGAAAAAATTTTGATAACACATGTATTAACCGATTTAATAGTTAAGTATTTTCAAAAAAAATACCCAAATGAAAAAAACGAGGATTTGCATTTATTAAATGTAATTGAGGAAAATGAAAAATCATTTAAGGTTTGGATAAGTATTGTTTCATTTGGAATCATATTCTTAATGGTAATACTTACTTGTGTATTTGGTGAAATTTGTATTTATTTAAACAAAATACTTTCTGATTTAAGTTCACAAGATTCTGTGAATTCTTATTATGGAATAAATGCCATTTATTATGCAGTTGGATTCTGTTTGATGTTTCATTTTATTTATCCAATTTATACCTACATTTTGAAGTTAATATTTAAAGAAAAATTTGAAGCATTTATTTATTTTTCTAACCAACATTTTAAATATAATAACGAACAGGCATTTCAAATAATTAGTAAAATAATGTTGTTTATCACAATTCCATTTATTGTATTTACAATACCTACCTATTATAGATTTAACAAAAATGAAATAGAATACAAGCCTTTATTTTCTTTAATTTCTTATCAAGAAAAAATTGATAATATTTCTAAAATAGTATTCATTGAAGGATTTATCAATAATAATGGTGTTTATAAGGAGAATAAGCATTATTTAGTTAGCTTCAAAAATCTAAATACTGTTTTTGATTCTCAAGGTTTTTTTAATAAAGATTCTGTTCAATTAGAGAGTGTAAAAAATATTTCAATTTTGAGTAAAACACCTATTCTTTATAAAAAAAATGAATAAATTGAGGTTTGTTAATTTTAAAATCTAAATCCTAAATTAACCCCACCGCCTCTTATTCCAACACCATTCATGGAACCTTGCACGGTTAATTTATTAGCAGTAACTTCATACTTAAAATTTTTCACTAAATTGGCAATTGATACCTGCGTAGTAGCTAAAAAATCTCTTACATCTTGTTGGTCATTTACAGATAAAGTAACCGAAGAATTAGATGAAATATCAATCGCTGTAGACATATAATGTGTGCCTACAATAAATATATCTAAAGAAATACGGTTGCCAATTTTAAAATGCTGGCCAATCATTAATCCACCACCATAAGATAAAAAGCTTCCTTTCGTTGTTATGTTTTGCGCTTTATTATTATCATCTGTATAATTGATTGGAAAAGAAATATCTGTATTTCTAATTCTGAAATAAGGAGCCACATAAAACCCTTTTAATGCACGACGAAAATAAAATCTAAATTCTGGAGTGATGGCCCAACCACTTATTTTTAAATTTTTAAATACCATCGCGGTATCATCAATGAAGCTAGAAAATTGATCGATTGCAGGTAACGTACTTTCTATAGAATATCTGCCCTGCAACGCAAAAGAAAACTTTTTGCTCAACGCTCTTTCATATTGTAGTGAAATTGTTTTATTCGAGAGCGAAGATAAATTTAGCTTAATTACATTCATTTTATCAGTATTCTCCTCATTATTTGAGGCAAATTCACCACTAATTCCACCTCCCATAATTCTAAATCTACCATCTTCTACATAATGACGTTGCGCATCAAGATGATTCATTGAAAACATTAAGGCAACGAAGAATACTAGTTGTTTCATAAAAAAAAAATTAAA
The DNA here is from genome assembly GCA_947461985.1 of Bacteroidota bacterium. Classification (GTDB taxonomy): domain Bacteria; phylum Bacteroidota; class Bacteroidia; order Chitinophagales; family Chitinophagaceae; genus OLB11. The sequence goes on from CANHNT010000158.1 coordinate 4,835, forward strand.
CTCAAATATATACCATATCCTTAACATGCCGTATTTTTTTTAAAAAAGCTTCAAAAAAAATGCATTCTTGTTCTTTTTATTAAGATAAATTGTCAAATTTCACAAAGTTGTAGATATAACTTCTATTCCTATATTTGCAACTATGGAATTATCAAAAAACTATATCCCTCAAGAAGCAGAAAACAAATGGTACGAACATTGGGTAAATAGTGGCTATTTTAGCTCTACACCCAACGAAAAACCAGCTTATACAAT
>CANHNT010000159.1 GCA_947461985.1 Bacteroidota bacterium
ATGAGGTATTATTTTTCAATCCATTTATTTATGTATTAAATTGCATATCTATAATTTTAATTATGCTTAAAAATATTTATAAATATATTGCTATTGGTTTTATTTCTGTAGGGTCTATCAAGGCATCAGCACAAACACCTGCTGCACAAGATTCTTATTTTGAAATAAGCAAGAACATGGAAATATTTACATCATTGTTTAAAGAACTAAATACATATTATGTGGATCCTGTTCAACCGGGTAAAATGATGAAAAAAGGAATTGATGAAATGTTGAATGAGTTGGATCCTTACACAAATTATATTACAGAAGAAGATATCGAAGATTTTCGTTTTCAAACCACAGGGAAATACGGAGGCATTGGAAGTTCCCTAAGAAAAAAAGATGATTTATTAATTATAAACGAACCTTTTGAAAATAGCCCAACCATAAAAGCAGGCATAAAAGCTGGTGATATTTTATTGGAAATAGATGGAAAAAGTACCAAAGGAAAAGAAATAGATGATGTGAGTAAATTTTTAAAAGGTTCTCCAAATACTACGTTAAAAGTAAAAATAAAAGATCCTCTAACAGGACTGGAAAGTAATAAAGTGATTACGAGAGAAGAAATCAATTTAAGCAGTGTGCCCTATGCTGGAATGATTGGAAAAAACAATGAATTTGGTTATGTTCGTTTAACTCAATTTACAGAACGTTGTAGCGGATTAATGAAAAATGCGTTAGATAGTTTGAAAAAAACAAATCCAGCCATGAAAGGAGTGGTAGTAGATTTACGATTTAACCCAGGCGGTTTGTTAGATGAAGCTATTAATATTTGTAATTTATTTATCAACGGCAATCAATTAGTAGTGTCTACTAAAGGAAAAAATGAGGAGTGGGATAAAAGTTATAAAACGGCAGGAACTCCTTGGGATGAAAAAATGCCTTTAGTGGTTTTAATCAATCGAAATTCTGCATCTGCCTCCGAAATTGTATCAGGCACTATGCAAGATTTAGACAGAGGGGTGGTAATTGGACAAAAAAGTTATGGTAAGGGATTGGTACAAACTACTCGTAGTCTTCCATTTAACGCTAAACTAAAAGTAACTACTGCAAAATACTACACACCAAGTGGTCGTTGCATTCAAGCATTGGATTATACCCACCGAAACGACGACGGAAGCGTGGGCAAAATTGCCGATTCATTGAAAACAAAATTTAAAACTAAAAATGGCAGAGATGTTTTTGATGGAGGTGGTGTAGATCCCGATATTAAATTAGAGGCTAAAGAATCATTGAAAATTATTGAAACCATTGTAATGAAATCATATTCGTTTGATTATGCTACCCTTTATGTTTCTAAGCATCCTACAATTGCTGATGCCAATGAGTTTACACTGTCAGACAATGAATACAACGACTTTGTAAAATGGTTAGAGGGCAAAGACATTAGCTATAAAACCAAAACAGAAGAAACCCTTTTGCAATTGAAAGAAATGGCACAAAAAGAAAATTATTATGAAGGCGTAAAACAAGATTTTGATGCTTTGCAAAAAGCGATTATGAGCGATAAAAAAGCTGATTTAATAAAAAATAAAAATGCTATTAAAAGAGCATTACAAGACGAAATCGTGACTCGTTATTATTTCTCAAAAGGACGTTTGCAAAATCAACTTAAAGAAGATGATGAAGTTGAAGAAGCCATTCAAGTATTAAATGATAATGAGAAATACAACACAATTTTAAATAGCAAATAATTTATAAATAAAAATATTCGATTTTACTTATTAATTTTTTGCAAAGTTTTTCAAAACTACTTTTTCTTTTATCTTATGTTAATCTAGAAGATAAAAGGCCAACCTTAATTTAAACATTATTAGAACCAGGGTAAATAAATTTTAAATACTGCCTGTTCTGCCACCATCCACACAAATGCTTTGACCGGTAACATAAGCAGCAGCAGGACTGGCTAAAAAGGCAGCCATGGCAGCAATTTCCTCCGCCTGTCCAAATCGGCGCATCGGAATTTCGTGCAACATTTCAGCCTCTACTTCGCTCAACTCAGTGTTTGTTTTTTTAGATTTATTTTCAATGATAGTCGACAGGCGAACGGTTGCTGTGGCACCTGGCAAAACGTTGTTTACGGTAATGCCAAATTTTGCTACTTCGTTAGCCATTGTTTTTGCCCAAGCGGCCACCGCTGCACGAGTAGTGTTGCTCACCCCTAAATTTGCTAATGGAATTTTTACTGAAGTAGAAATTATATTGATAATTCGACCAAAACCACTTTGTTTCATACCTTCTAAAACAGCTGTTGCTAATATATGATTGTTGATTAAATGTAAGTTTAAAGCAGACAAGAAATCTTCATTTTTTGCATCTACAATGGGTCCTGCAGGAGGACCGCCAGTGTTGTTAACTAACACATGCACTGTATTGTTTTTTAATATTTCTGCAATGGCGTTTTTTACATTTTCATTATTTGCAAAATCAGCTACTTGGGTTTGATGCACTTGACCCAATGAAGTATCTAAACATGCTTTTGCGTCTTGCAAACTAGCTTCATTCCGAGCCATTAAAATACAATCTGCACCCAATAATGCCATTTCTTTTGCAATGGCAAAACCAATGCCTTGTGTACTTCCACAAACCAATGCTGTTTTTCCTTTCAGAGATAAATTCATAAAATTATTTTGTTTTAGATTTTGTTTTAGATTGATTTTCTAAATGCACACCAACTGAAATGGTAAAGAGTTTTGCTTCCATTTTGCTATAAAATTTGTAATCGGAATTAAAGAAATTGTTTGGATAATAATTTGCACTTAAACTTATTTTGTCAATTATAATTCCTGCAAAAATGGAAGGATAAAATAGCGGTGTTTTATCACTAAAAAACTCATTGAATTTCGATTTTTTATCACCATTGATAAAAACTTTTTCTTTATAATTGAAAACTAAATTGAAATCGGCGCCTATTTTCAATTTCAATTTTTGTTTAATTTTAATTTTTAACCCTAATGGGGCACCAATTGCATACATTCTTCTTTTTACTTTCAACGTATCGCTATATTTGTCTATCAGCCCAATATTTTTAAAATCTAAACCTGTAAACGCTCTAAAAGTATTACTGATATTATAATTAGCATGTATACCTCCATTTAAAAAAAAGGTATAACGAGGAATCGTGTTAACAGACTTACTATCATTGGTGAAGTTCGCAAATTGTAAAATACTACCTTCTATACCTGAGCTGAGTTCTAAGGATTGAGGTTTTGCATTTTCTGATGTGCCATTTTGCGCAAATCCATTAATAGCTAATATAAAAGATAGAAATAATAGGGTTATTTTTTTCAGCATAATTTTTTTATTTAATTACAAAGAAAAGCAAAATAAAATTGATTTCAAATAATAGGGAAAAACTAAATAGTATCTTGTATTTTTGTTGTTCAAAATAAGAAGATAAAATGTTAAATATTCAGTTGTTAAGAAGTGATTCCGAGTTTGTGAAGAATAGATTAAAAGTGAAAAATTTTAAAGACCTAGCTTTAGTAGATTCAATATTGTTGATTGATGAAGAACGTCGAAAAATTCAATTTGAAAATGATGAATATTTATCGAAAATAAATGTAGTCTCAAAAGAAATAGGAAAGTTGATGGCTAGTGGTAATAAAGAAGGTGCCGAAAAAATGAAACTAGATGTAGCAGGCTATAAAGAGTTTACAAAAACATTGAGTGAAAAATTAGCCGCTTTAGAAAAACAACAACATGATGAAATGGTGTTGTTACCTAATTTGCCAGCGCAAATAGTTCCATTAGGAAAAACGCCCGAAGAAAATGAAGTAGTAAGAATAGGGAACGATATTCCTGCTTTGTATGATGGCGCTGTTCCTCACTGGGATTTGTGTTCTAAATTAAATTTAATCGATTTTGAATTAGGAACAAAAATTACAGGTGCAGGCTTTCCCGTTTATATTAATAAAGGGGCTCGTTTGCAACGTGGATTAATCAATTATTTTTTAGATTTTAATACAGCAGCTGGTTATACCGAATATCAAGTGCCACACATGGTAAATGCAGACTCAGCGTATGCTACTGGGCAATTGCCAGACAAAGAAGGGCAAATGTATCATTGCACTGTAGATAATTTTTATATGATTCCTACAGCTGAAGTACCTGTTACTAATATTTACAGAGATGTGATTGTAAAAACAGATGAGTTGCCATTGAAGTTGACCGCATTTTCTCAATGTTATCGACGTGAGGCTGGCTCTTATGGGAAAGATGTTCGTGGTTTAAATCGGCTCCATCAATTTGATAAAGTAGAAGTAGTGCAGTTTGCCTTGCCATCAAAATCGTATGACGTATTGGATGAAATGGTTTTGCATGTTGAAAAATTAATTCAAAGTATGAACATGCCTTACCGAATTTTACGCCTTTGCGGTGGTGATATGAGTTTTGCTTCTGCATTGACCTACGATTTTGAAGTATATAGTGCAGCGCAACAACGTTGGTTAGAGGTAAGTTCGGTTTCTAATTTTGAAACGTTTCAAACGAACCGTGCAAAAGTTCGATACAAAGATGAAAACGGAAAAACACAATTAGTGCATTCACTCAATGGTTCATCGTTAGCATTACCCCGAATTATGGCTTGCTTGTTAGAAAACAACCAAACAGCTGATGGTATAAAAATTCCTGAGGTATTGGTTCCTTATGTTGGATTTGAGGTGATATAATTTTGAGTTTCTTGGTCATTTTGCAGAATGATATTAAAGTCAAAAATTGACATAAAAATTTAAGAATTATGCTTACAGACATTTGTCCAAAATTACCAATGCGTGACAAATCTTTGACGAAAGAATTTTATACGAACTATTTAGATTTTATTTTAATTGGAGAATATGATGAATATTTAATAGTTGGTAAAGACAAAATAGAAATTCATTTTTTTGATTTTAAGAAACTTGATCCAAAAGAAAACTATGGACAAGTTTATATTAGAACAAACAATATTGACAAACTTTATCAATCATTACTTGATAATAAAATAAGTATTCACCCCAATGGACAATTAGAAATAAAACCATGGGGACAAAAG
>CANHNT010000160.1 GCA_947461985.1 Bacteroidota bacterium
ATTATGTTGGGTGGTCCCGAGGTTTCGTATGAGTGGGAAGAAATTATTGCATTGCCTTCTGTAGATTACATTATTAAAGGAGAAGGCGAAGTTCCATTTGCTTCGTTTTTGAAATTTTATCCAAATGTGGAAGCGATTCCAAATTTAATTTCAAAAAATGAACAAGGAATCAACTTTCATCAAGATAATTTTACGTTCGATTTAAATTTGTATGCAAATACGAACCCTTATCAACACGATGATACAGAGAGTTTACAAAACAGGGTTTTATATATTGAAACGTCAAGAGGTTGTCCCTACAAATGCGAATTTTGTTTGGCAAGTTTAGATAATAAAGTCCGCTATTTACCAACCGCCCATATTAAATCAAATTTATTGTATTTGATGAAATATGGAAAAACGATTAAGTTTTTAGATCGAACATTCAATGTAAAAAAAGATTTTACATTGGATATTTTTCAATTTATTTTAGATAACAGTCGACCAGAAAATGTTTTTCAATTTGAAATTACCGCGGATATTTTGCATCCAGATATTATGCAATTTATTATTGATAAAGTGCCTAAAGGAATGTTTCGTTTTGAAATTGGCATTCAAACAGTCAATCAAAAAGCCAATTTAGAAGTTAGTAGAAAACAAAATTTTGACAAAACAGCTGGCGTCATTAATACCTTAAAAAATCATGTCGAAATGCATTTGGATTTGATTGTAGGTTTGGCATTGGATTATTTTGAAGATATTAAATATAGTTTTGAAGAAGTTTTTAAACTCTATCCACCCGAATTGCAATTGGGTTTTTTGAAATTTTTAAAAGGAACGCCGTTAAGAGACAAACACCAGCAACATGGATTTGTTTTTGATCCAATTGCACCTTACCAAATTATTAAAAGTGATTATTTGAGTGAGCAAGAATTGGCAGATATCGTGCAGTTAGAGCATGCGTTAGAAATTTATTGGAATAAAAAAAGAATACCCAATACCTTAATTTACATCACCGAAAATTATTCAGTATTTGATTTTTTATTAGGCTTAGGGAAGTATTTCGGGGAACAAAGTTCTTATTATAAATATACGTTTAAAGATATATATGATATAGTTGAAAGCTATGTGGCACAAGCGTTTCCGGATGATAAAATGATTAGGCAATTATTGGCTATTGATTTTTACAGTCAACATAAAATAAAACCAGGAATTAAATTTGTAGGTGAAATTGAACGTAAAGATAAGAATGATGTCATCAATAAATTAAAATTAGACCATCATAAAAATAGGCATATCATTATTCCGATTGATTTTGATTTTGCGCATTTTCAACACTCAAATAAAGTGTCATTAAAACCACAGGAATTGGTTTTTGAATATACAGGAACGAGCTTGCCAAAGATTTTTTCTTAATTTTCTTTTGAGAATTTCTTTGTGTTTTCGTGTCTTTGTCGCAAATACTTTATTTTCGTATCATCAAACCCAATTTATACATAATAGCCGGTTGCAATGGAGCAGGAAAAACAACTGCTAGCAATACTATTTTACCCGAATTGCTAAACTGTTTCGAGTTTGTCAATGCCGATAATATTGCAAAAGGATTGTCGCCATTTAATGTAGAAAAAGTGGCTTTTGAAGCTGGCAGAATCATGCTTACTCGAATTGATGAATTGTTGAAGCAAAAAATTGATTTTGCTATTGAAACCACATTGTCAACAAAAAGTTATGTTTCTTTAATTAGTAAAGCACATGAAATTGGCTATAAAATAACGTTGATTTATGTTTGGTTAGATTCGCCTAAATATGCCATAGAACGTGTTGCTTATAGGGTTTCAACTGGTGGGCACAATATTCCAGCGCCAATTATTGAACGAAGATATCAACGAGGATTAGAAAATTTAATTCAATTATTTATTCCAATTGTTGATTTTTGGGTAGTCGTAAACAACACCAATAATAATTTGGAGGAAATTGCCAATGGCTCAAAAAATATTGATGTTGAAATAAAAAACCACTATCTTTGGACTTTAATTGAACATGTTGCAAATGGGAACTCAGGGAACAGTTAGCAAAGAAAATCAAGAATTAGGCAAAAAAATCATCAGTGGTTTTAAAATGGCTTATGAAAAATTAGTCAAAGAAGAAGCCGTATTTGGTCGTTCTTTAGTTTTTTGGAAAAACAATCAACCCGTTCATATTCCTGCTGTTGAGCTTTTAAAAGAAATCGAAAATCGAAAATAGTTTTTAAATAAATTCAATTTAGCAAGTTGTGTTTTGTGCCATTTTTTTTTGCTAATTAACATGTACCAATTAATCATTAATAATTAATTAGTTCATTTTCCTACAAATTTCTGTTAAATCATTTATAATTGATATGTAAACTAGCACTTTTATACGTAAATTGCGACCTTTATGAAAAGTACTATACAGAAATTTATTGTCGCTATTGTTCTCGTTTTGGGTTCAGTTAATATAAACGCTCAAACAGCTAATTTAGATAAAATAGCAGCTATCATTGGAGATAATATCATTTTAAAATCGGAAGTAGAAGGTGCGTTTGCGGATTATCAAAAAGAAAATCCCTTGTTAGAAGAAACTGAAAAGTGTGGCATTCTCGAACAATATGTTAGCCAAAAAGTATTGGTTGAACAAGCAGGAAGAGACAGTGTAATTATTTCTGATGAAGAAATTGAAGGGGCTTTAGAAAATCGAATTCGATATTTTGTCAATATGTATGGTTCGGTAGAAAAATTAGAAGACAATGCTGGTAAAACAGTTTATCAATTAAAAGACGATTATCGACCTTTGTTTAGAGACCAATTGACCGCACAAAGAATGCAATCAACCATTATTTCTTCTGTAAAAATTACGCCTCAAGAAGTGAAAGCTTTTTATGATAAAATTCCAGTAGATAGTTTGCCATTTTATCCTTCATTAGTAGAAGTTGGACAAATTGTTTTTAAACCCAATATCAATGATGAAGTGGAAAAATATGCGATTGAAAAATTAGATGGTATTCGAAAAGATATTATATCAGGAAAATCAGCATTTGAGGTTATGGCTGGTATTTACAGCGAAGATCCAGGAAGTAAGGATTTAGGTGGAGAACTTGGCATTGCAGGTAGAGATGAGTATGTGCCTGAGTTTGCAGCGGCTGCTTTTAAACTTCAAAATGGAGAAATATCGTCTGTTGTAAAAACAAAATTTGGTTTTCATATTATTCAAATGGTTAACAGACAAGGTGAAAAAGCAAAACTTCGTCATATATTAATTAAACCATTAATTACAAGCGACATGGTTGCTGTTACCATGAAAAAAGCAGATAGCGTAAGAGCTAATTTAGTATCGGGTAAACTAGAATTTTCTGAAGCTGTTGGTAAATACACAACAGATGATAATACCAAACTGACAGGTGGAATGTTCTCTGACCAACAAACAGGTGCAACGTTTGTTGATGTTGAAACCTTAGAACCACAAGTTGCTTTGCTTATTAATAGCATGAAAAAAGGAGAGTTTTCTCAACCAATGGATTTTGTAGAGTCACAAAGTGGAGACAAATTAGTTCGTATTATTTATTTAAAAAACAGAACGGAACCACACAAAGCGAATTTAACCGATGACTATGGAAAAATTCAACAAGTGGCTTTCGCTCAAAAACAAAATGAATATTTGTATAATTGGATCAGTTCAAAAATGGCAACTTTTTATATTAAAATTGATGAAGAATTCATGAGTTGTCCTAAATTAGCACAATGGAATTCAAAACCTTAGATTTGAGATATTAGATTAGAGATTTGAGAATCGGAACTCATTTATAAATTCAACATTTATCATTCAACATTTATCATTCAACAATTAAAAATATGTACAGTTCAGATATAAAAGCAGTAGAGGCTTTACAACATAAATACAGCGAATTAAAAGCGGCAATTGGGCAAGTAATTGTAGGACAACATGAGGTTGTTGAAGGTGCGATTATTTCTATTTTATGCAACGGACACAGTTTGTTAGTTGGTGTGCCCGGTTTGGCAAAAACATTGTTGGTAAATACCATCGCCCAAGTGTTAGATTTAGGCTTTAAACGAATTCAATTTACACCCGATTTAATGCCAAGTGATATTACTGGAGCTGAAATTTTAGATGAAAATCGAAATTTTAAATTCATTCAAGGGCCTTTGTTTTCTAATATAATTTTAGCGGATGAAATCAATCGGACACCTCCCAAAACGCAAGCCGCCTTGTTGGAGTCTATGCAAGAAAGACAAATTACCATTGCAGGAGTTGTACATAAATTGCCAGCACCATTTTTTGTATTGGCTACTCAAAATCCGATTGAGCAAGAAGGAACCTATCCTTTGCCTGAGGCGCAGTTAGATCGTTTTATGTTTAATATTTGGTTAGATTATCCAACGTTTCAAGAAGAATTAGATGTCGTAAAAAACACAACATCAGATAAAAAAACAGTGCTGCCCAAAGTGATGAGCGGCGAAGAAATTTTATATTTTCAAGGCTTAGTTCGTCGGGTACCTGTTACCGATAATGTGATGGAATATGCAGTACGATTGGTTCACAAAACCCGTCCTAACGAACAAGGTTCAGATATCGCACGAAATTATATTTCATGGGGTGCTGGTCCACGGGCCTCACAAAATTTAATTATGGGCGCAAAATGTTATGCGTTGTTGCATGGCAAATTTAGCCCAGATATTGAAGATGTAAAAGCGGTTGCATTGCCCATACTTCGCCATCGTTTAGTAAGAAATTACAAAGCAGAAGCCGAAGGTTTGAAGATAGAAGATATTATATCTAAATTATTATAATCACAATATTAAAAAGCCAACGAAAGTTCGCTTTTTAATGGTTCTCATTGCCTTTTTTTTTGTGCATCTTCGTTGCGCCAATTCCGTTATTCGGAAACGCTCCGTTCTACTATTAAACTTTGTTCAGCTTCCTGTCCAGTTATTCGGGGTTCTTTGCCAATTTAGTTAAAAGCCAAAGGCTTTCAAGAACATAATACCTTTG
>CANHNT010000161.1 GCA_947461985.1 Bacteroidota bacterium
ACCTACCGAAGCAAAATGATTGGGATTGGCAACATTCATGCCATCAATTCTCCAAAGCACACCCACTGGCGAATTGCCACGAATAACGATATCGTTTCTGCTGTCATCGGGGGCACTTACTCCTGCAAAATTAGCCACTAAACGTGCAGGGTCGCTTCTACCACCAGCATAGCGATTGACTTCTTCCATCGAAAAATTTCGGGCACTAACACTGGCTAATTTATTATTTGTACCACCTTTATTATTGGCTTTTATAACTACCTGATTTAATTGCTTAAATGATTCTTCCATTGTTATATCTAAAATAACTTATTTGCCAGAAGTTACGATAACATTGGGTATGGTTATGCTTTTATAACCAGCATAGGAAACTTTTATTTCATATCTGTCGGGTAAAATATTGCTGATTGAATATTTTCCAAGAGTATCAGTTTTTGTTCCTTTTTGTAAAGAAAGGATTTGCACAGATGCACCAATGAGTGGCGTTTGAGAAAGTTTGTCGGTAATAATGCCCCGAATCGTTTGTGCATTATTTTGAGCAAAAGAAATAGAAGGAATCAGAAAAATTAAAAAAAGGAATCGAATCATTAAATGTGAATTTGAAAAGTAAATTATTATTGTTGTGTGTGAATTAGACGATGAATAATAAGTTATCCTTCGTACGTCAAAAAAAATACTTAATTCTATAGCTAACAATCTTTATTAAAATCAACAGATAGAATTTTAAATGAACATTGTATAACTGATAAGAAATACTCTTTCAGTTATTAATTCAATGTCATTTTTTGTAAAATTGTCAACAATAATTAATCTCACATCATTTTATTGATAAGCTATTTAATTAAATGACAACTATCATTAGAATAAATCAACTCTAATTATTAATTTGCACAAAATATAAATAATATAATTATGGCTATGCTACCACCATTTAATTTTAAAAAATGGATAGACGATAATCGTCACTTATTGAAACCCCCAGTTGGAAATCAAATTGTATATAAAGACACCGAATTTATCGTTATGGTAGTAGGCGGTCCCAATGCACGAAAAGATTTTCATTTTAACAAAGGGGAAGAGTTATTTTATCAAATAGAGGGCGATATGCAATTGCCCATTAGAGAAAATGGCAAAACAAAAATCATAGATATTAAAGAAGGCGAATTGTTTTTATTACCTCCAATGATTGAGCATTCTCCTCAGCGTTTGCCAAACACCGTTGGTATTGTAATTGAAAGAATGAGGACTGCCGATGAAATGGATGCTTGTACGTGGTATTGTGAAAACTGCGATCAAGAAGTATATAAAGCCCAATTTCATTGTGCCGACATTGTGAACCAATTGTCATCTCTTTTAAACACATTTTTTGAAGATAAAGAAAAATGTACTTGTAAACATTGTGGAACGGTTATGCAAAAACCTGAACTAAAATCATAAATAAAAATATAGTAAATGAGCAAAACAGCAATCGTAATAGGGTCAGGATTAGTGGGTTCATTGTGGACCATTTATTTAAAAAAAGCAGGCTATACAGTAAGCGTTTATGAACGCAGAAGTGATATGCGTTTACAAAAAATGAGTGCAGGAAAATCCATTAATCTAGCCATGAGTTATCGGGGTTGGAAAGGGTTAGATGATATTGGAGTTGGCGATGAAATTCGTAAAATTGCCATTCCTATGTATGGAAGAACGATGCACGGCAAAGACAGCACCACAGCCTATCAGCCTTATGGAAACGAGGGCCAAGCAATTTTTTCTGTTTCTCGATGGGATATTAATGCAACCTTAATGAGTATTGCAGAAGAAGATGGAAATGCGACTATATATTTCAATCAAGAATGCACCAATGTAAATTTAGAAGAAGGATTGGCTAGCTTTAAAAATACGCAAACAAATGAGGTTACTGAATGCAAAGCAGATGTTGTTTTTGCAACTGATGGTGCATTTAGTGCTGCTCGTTATAATGGAATGCAAAAGTTAGATCGATTTAGTTTTTCTCAAAATTATATTGAAGATGGTTATCGTGAAATTTTATTACCGGCTAATGAAGATGGTACCCATAAATTAGAAAAAAATACCTTGCACATTTGGCCTCGAGGAAGATTTATGTTAATCGCCTTGCCGAATTTTGATGGTTCATACACATGCACGTTATTTATGCCTTTTGAAGGACATGAATATTGTTTTAATAATTTAACGTCCAAAGAAAAAGTAACCGATTTCTTTAAAGAAGTGTTCCCTGATTTTTATGAAATGTTGCCAACAGTTGCCGATGCTTGGGATGAACATCCGTTGTCTTCATTAGCCATTATTCGATGCTTCCCTTGGACCCATGGCAAACTAGCCTTAATGGGCGATGCAGCCCATGCAACAGTGCCATTTTTTGGACAAGGTATGAATGCTGGTTTTGAAGATTGCAGTGTGATGTGGGAATTGATGCAAAAGCACAGTGAAAATTGGACAGAAGTGTTTAAAGAATATGAAACTGTTCGTAAACCGAATGGGGATGCTGTACAAGATTTGTCGTTATATAATTATATTGTAATGAGGGATAGAGTAGCAGACCCAGCATTTTTGTTATTGCAAAAAATAGAAAGAAGAATTAATTTCTTGTATCCTGATAAATATTTTCCATTGTATAGCATGGTATCATTCACTAATATCGAATATCAAATAGCCTATAATAAAGGAAAAGAACAAGAAGCTATGATTCAGCAAATTATTGCAGAAAAAGGAATTACTTCTTCAACTTCAGATGATGACATTGATCTTTTGATTCATGAATTTATGAAGACGAAATAAATAATAATAAAAAAGCCATCATATTGAAGATGCCCCAAAAAGTTAGACACTATTTGGGGCTTTTTTATTTCAATAAATTTCATCATATTTGTAGTATGAATATTTGGAAAAATATTATTCGTCGTCCATCTTAGGTTTTTTGCTTTTAGCGAAATAAGTATTCCCCATTTTTTTAAAAAAAATTAGTAAAAATTGGATTTAGATATTCATAATCTCAAATTTGGTGTCTCAAATCTCAAATATATTTTATCATGACAAACGAACAAGAAAAATTAATAGAACGCATTAGCGAAAAATATGTAGCCATCAATCAAAATCCTAATGTGCATTTAGAAGGACTCGTTCATGCAAATCCTATAACTTATTGGGATTATATTATGCCCGAAGCATTATTGGGTTTACAAATTCAACGAACAACTTGCCCAGATGAAATGGTGTTTATTATGTATCATCAAATCAATGAATTGTTGTTCAAAATGATTTTATGGGAAATAGATCAAGTGAGCCAAAGTGAACAAATTGAAGCCGCATTCTTTACAGAAAAATTGCGTAGAATTAGCCGTTATTTTGATATGCTTTCTACTTCATTCGATATTATGGGGGATGGAATGGAAGTGGAACAATACATGAAATTTAGAAACACACTGACACCAGCATCTGGTTTTCAAAGTGCACAATATCGGATGATTGAATTTGCATCCACAGAGCTCATTAATTTAATAGATTTTAGATTTCGTGCAACCATCGATAGAAATACACCATACGCGCATGCCTTTGAACATTTGTATTGGCAAGCAGCAGGAAAAGATTTTAAAACAGGACAAAAAAATACGCTGTTAGTCAATTTTGAAAAGAAATACAAAAACATGTTCTTGGATAAAATGGAAGGTTACAACACCTCTAACATGTGGACCCGTTTTAAACAATTGCCAGAAGAAGTTCGACAAGATGCTGCATTAATAAAAGCCATGCGTCATTATGATTATACCGTAAATGTAAGTTGGGTAATGGCACATTATCATGCTGCCGGAAAATACATTGGCGGTGGCGAAGCTACCGGTGGCAGCGATTGGCGAAAATATATGTTGCCAAAATATCAACGTCGAATTTTCTTTCCTGAATTGTGGAGTGAAGAAGAATTGAAAAATTGGGGTGAGAACCTTTAAAATAAGCACGAATTAATCATTACAAAAAACGTAGGTTTTAGCCTGCATTTTTTTATTTTGATTTCAAATATATTTTTTGTTTTGGAAAGAATTAAACAATTGGATATTACACGTTTTACTAAAACAGACTTTTAATTCAATATTCATTTCTCAACAAATAATATTACTTTTAACTTCTAAATTTATAATGATGAAACTATTTTCTAAAATTGTCATTGCTAGTACGATGATTGCTTCCGTATCTGGTTTAACAACACAGACAATTTACGCTAAAAAAATGCCTATTAACATGATCAATCCCTTATTGAAAAAAAGTGACTTACAATATCAAGCACCTCGATTCGATTTAATAAAAGACGAACATTTTAAACCTGCATTTGATTATGCATTAAAAATGCATGATGCAGAAATAGAAAAAATTGCAAATAATTCAGCACCAGCTACTTTTCAAAATACAGTTTTGGCTTTGGAAATTAGTGGTCAAGATTTAAATCGGGCAACGTCTGTTTTTTACAACTTAACTGGTTCAAACACCAATCCAACATTACAAGCTATTGAAGAAGAATATGCACCCATTTTTTCGGCACACTCAGATAAAATGTATTTGAATTCTAAAATTTACAAACGCATTAAAGCCTTGAATTTAGCTACTTTGAAAGGTGAAGATAAAAAATTAGTTCAATATTATTTACAACATTTTGAATTAGCAGGTGCAAATCTTTCTGATACGGATAAAGAAAAAATGAAGAAAATAAATGGAGAATTAGCAACGCTAGGAACTCAATTTAGCAATAAACTTTTAGTTGCTCGTAAAAATGGGGCCTTATTAATTGACGATGTGAAAGAATTAGATGGTTTAAGTGCAGAAGAAATTGCGGCAGCTAAAGCAAAAGCTACAGAAGCAGGGCATGCTGGTAAATATTTATTAGGGCTTTTAAATACTACACAACAACCATTATTTCCCAGTTTG
>CANHNT010000162.1 GCA_947461985.1 Bacteroidota bacterium
TCAAATTGATAGTTCCCACGAAAAAATAAAACCGAAGGTGCATCAATGCAGTTTTTTAAATGACGAGGATAATGTTCATCATTTTGTACTAAAATTTTAATGTTATTTTTTTCGCAAAATGCTAATTCAGCCTCTATTTCTTTTCTAAAATCGAATTTCAAAATAGCATCCGAAATGCTTTCATTCAGTCCAACATATTTTTGTAAATATTTGCTCGAAGAGGAAAATAATTTCTCTGCATTCGGTTCCTTTTCAATTATTTTTTTGAAACGAATAGGTCCAATTCCTGGTATTTTACTTAATGCTAATTGATAGTAGGTTTCTGGGCTCATCTGTCATTAAAACGTAAAACTATTAAACTATGTTTGATTTACCCACTTTTTAAGTATATTTGAAATTCAAAAAAGTCGTTAATGAAACAAATAGCTATATTCTCATTTATATGTCTTGCTTTAGGTATCTTATTTACAACATCTTGTAAAAAAAGTGACAACAGTATTTATTTCTACAACGAATCGAGAGATACAATGGCACCTACAATACAAACCAATGCACCTTTAAACAGTGAAATTTTTTATTATGGCGATGACATTCATATCGTAGGGAATGTAGTTGATAAAGAAACAGAAAAAACAAGTGGCAAACTAAAATCACTTACCATAGAGGTTTTGCAAATGAATGCCACCTATGATACCGTAAAAAACAACACGCCTATTTTATTAAAAAAACCTGCTGTCGATGGCAAAGAGGTTTATACATTTAATACAAAAATGTTAGTAAATTTCGGCACTGAAATTACCTATTACCGATTGTTGATTACCACTTATGATTACTCAGGGCGATCAGCTTCTGACACTACAAAATTTTCAATTCAATAAAAAATTTATATAAAAAAGCAACTAAAAATAGTTGCTTTTTTTATACGCTGTATATTAGATAACTCTTTTAAAAATTCTGTTTTATTTTGCTTTTCTTACAGTTAATTGTTCAATGCGTTTTTCATAGTTTTCTCCTTTAAAAACATAATCAACATAAATACCTGGAACATGAATTTCATTTGGATCTAATTCTCCAATTTCAACTAATTCTTCTACTTCTACAATCGTTTTTCTACCAGCCATTGCCATTAGTGGATTAAAATTACGAGCAGTATCTTTAAATATTAAGTTGCCATAACGATCAGCTTTCCATGCTTTCACGATAGCGAAATCACTTTCAAAAGCCATTTCCATTAGGTATTCTTTTTCTTCCCCAAACATGGTAAACTTGCGTGTTTCTTTCCCTTCTGCCACTTCAGTACCCACTCCAGCTGGTGTAAATATTGCAGGAATTCCGTAACCTGTTGCCATACAACGAGTCGCTAAGGTTCCTTGAGGAATTAATTCTACTTCTAATTCGCCACTTAATAATTGACGCTCAAACTCTGCATTTTCACCTACATACGATGAAATCATTTTCTTTACTTGCTTTTTTTGCAACATCAATCCAATACCAAAATCATCTACACCGGCATTATTAGAAATACAAGTTAAATTCTTAACGCCTTTATCTACCAAGGCTTGAATACATTTTTCAGGAATACCACATAATCCAAAACCACCTAACATAATCGTCATTCCATCTTCAATATGTTGTACTGCTTCTGTTGCATTGGCAACTACTTTATTCAAACCCATTTTTAGTATTATTAAGAGCGCAAAGGTATTGTTTAAAGATTAATTTTTCAAAGAAGAAGTGAAGTTGGTTTATTTTTAGTCGTTATAAGCAACATAGTATTGATTGAAGGCACAACCTCATATTACAGACTTTTACTAATCTTATGATTGTCTTCTAATCACTCACAACAACCTTCAACTGTCCTTGATTGGTTTCAATATCAATATAATTTCCTAATTCGCCGTGTAGGAATTGCCCATGATGGAAAGTATCCACTTGTTGATTGAGTTCATTTTTAACTACTATCAAAAACTCCCCATCCGTTTTATCGAGTTTGGTCCAATCATACGAATCATTTATTTTTTGATTGGGTTCAATTTTACTATAAACTTGTTGAATATTATTGGTAATAAACGTCAATGAAATTGGATATTCATTGTTATTCTTGATTTGCATATTGGCTTTTTTGCTAAAATTGCATGCAAATGCACCTAAACAAATGGCTATAAAAAGAAAACTGTTTTTCATATTATCGAAGGTAAATATTATTTCCATAAAAAAAGTCCTGATTGCTCAGGACTTTAATTTTTATTTATCAAAAATGGATTATGCCATTTCTTTTAATTCTGCTATTTTCAAATCTTTGTCAACTTCTTGAGTCAATTTATCTGTTTTATCTAAATCAACTAAGATTGGCGCCGCTACAAAAATTGAAGAGTATGTACCTGTAATAACTCCAATCATCATTGCAAATGCGAAACCTTTAGTTACCTCACCACCAAAGATGAACAAGATTAATAAGGTAATAAATACAGTAAATGATGTCATAATTGTACGACTCATTGTGTCATTAATAGCTGCATTGATAATATTTGTTTTGCTTTCACCTGGACGCTTTCTGAAATATTCTCTAACTCTATCAAATACAATAACGGTATCATTCATTGAGAAACCAATTACGGTTAATATAGCCGCAATGAAATGTTGGTCTATCTCTAAAGAGAAAGGAACTACATTTTTCAAGAATGAGAATACAGCTAACATAATAAATACGTCATGCACTAAGGCAACTAATGTACCTAAAGAATATTGCCATTTACGGAAACGGATGAAGATATAAATTGCAATTAACACCAATGACCACAATGTTGCTTTTAATGCACCCCATTTCAAATCATCAGAGATTGTTGCAGAAACTGTATTTGAACTCAATCTGTCTGGTGCAATAAATTGTGCTAAAGTTGTGTTGGCAGCAATAAAGTTTCCTGCTTTTAAACCATTGTATAATTTTTCTACAATTTCATTCGTAACTGCATCGCTGTTTTCTGTACGTTTGTAAGCAGTAACAATGTTTACAGTATTTCCTGTACCTATAGTTTTCACCACAGGATTATCTCCTTCAAATGTAGATTTTAATTTTTCTCTAATGTCATTTGTTTTGTATTTGCCATTTAACTCAACCGTGTAGCTTCTACCACCTAAAAACTCAACTCCTAAATGGAAACCATTGAATATTGAACCAATTCCTAATAATGCAACAACTAATGAAATCATGTATGCTTTCTTTCTCCACTCAATAAAATGGAAATTGAATTTTTGGAATAATTTTTCAGAGAAAGGAGTGAAATAATTAAAGTGTTTACCTTTTTTCATTCTCATATCTGTAATTAAACGAGATACTAAAATTCCACAGAATAATGATAATAAAATACCAATAATTTGAGTTGTTGCAAATCCTAATACAGGGCCTAAACCGAAAATAAATAAGATAACAGCTGTCATTAATACGGTGATGTGACCATCTAAAACAGGACTTAATGAACGACGATAACCTTCGTTAACGGCATCTTCATGTGATTTACCTAATTTTAATTCTTCTTTAATACGCTCAAAAATGATAACGTTCGTATCTACAGCCATACCAATGGTTAATACTAAACCAGCAATACCTGCAGCAGTTAACGAAGCGTGTAAGGCAGCTAAAACACCGATTGTAAATAATAAATTTAAGATTAAAGCAATATTAGCAACCCATCCTGCTGTATTATAATAAACCAACATTAAACCAAAGATTACTAAAAATGCTATTACGAAAGACATTAAACCACCGTTTACTGCTTCTTGACCCAAAGTTGGTCCAACTACTTGTTCTTGAACAATACGAGCAGGAGCTGGTAATTTACCTGTTTCCAACACATTTGCTAAATCTTTAGAAGTTTCAGCAGTGAAGTTTCCTGAAATACTAGAACGACCATTAGGAATTTCTCCATTAATCATTGGTGCAGAATAAACTACATCATCTAAAACGATTGCTATACTTTTTCCAATATTATCTTTCGTCATTCGTTTCCAAATGTTAGCACCATTCATATCCATAGCCATAGAAACTTCTGCTTCTCCTAATGGACTGAAATCAGCTTTTGCCTCTTCAATTACATCACCATCTAAAGGAGGTGTTGTTTTTCCTCTTTCAGTTCTAATTGCATAAACGACAGAAAAGTTTTTAGATCCCTCTTCGTTTCCTAAAGGTCCAAATAAAAATTTCAAATCGGAAGGAAATGCTTTTTTAACCGCTGGTAAATCTAAATAGCCTTGTAATGTAGGGATATCAGAATTTTTTATGATAGAAACACGAGCTTCATGCACTTGTTTTCCTTTTTCGTCTTGTCCTTTAAAAGAAGCACCATATTGTAAGAAGAAAATCAATGGATTCTCTTTTCTTGCATTCGCTAATTTTTGATCGTCAGTTAAATTTTTAGTATTTGTATCCTTTGCAGATGCAGTAGATTTATCATTCATTAAAGAAGTTAATGAAGATGTATCAGTTGCTGCTTTTGCTACTTTATTAGTATCTGTAGTAGAAGTTGATGTAGTATCATCTACTTTTTTACCACTTAAATAATCTTTTAAGTTTTTATCCGCTTCAATAATGTTTGGAACAATGTCTTGATAAGCATAGGTTCTCCAAAATTCTAATTTAGCAGTTGCTTGCAAATATTTACGAACACGTTCAGGATTATTAACACCAGCCAATTCAACCGAAATAATTCCTCTGTTTTCATCTAAACTTAAATTAGGTTGTGTAACACCAAATTTATCAATACGTTTTCCTAATACTTTGTAAGTACTCTCAATAGCCGCTTTTGCATCATTTTTCAATTTCTTTACCACTGCATCATTCGTAGATGAAATGGTTAATTCTTTTGAAGAAGGTTTTGCAAACAAAGGTGCTAATTGTCCA
>CANHNT010000163.1 GCA_947461985.1 Bacteroidota bacterium
ATATAGTTATTTTTGGTGTTGTGGTAGAATTGGAATCCCAACAGAATAAAATTGCGTTAAATGCAACCACGTGGTTGTTGTAAAATGATAATGTCCTTGGTGTGATTGGGTTTTGAATGATTTATTTCAGTACCCCTCGGCTCCACCCAAGCGATAATTCCGACTCTAGGTCGGAATTATTTTTTTTAGAACAATTTGTAATCTTTGCGATGTATGCAATGGCTGAGAAAACAGCATTCACTGTTTCAGTTCGACACTCCATGTTTTTCTTAACTAACAAAATTCTGTTAGAAAATACGAGGTGTAGTCATTTTTTAATGATGATAAATAGATGACCAAACACGTCCTTTAAATTTGGCAAAACTGACAACCTATTTCGATATAAGCCAGAGATTATAACGTTTATCAAAGTTCACTAGAAATCAAAAGAAAAAGCATTTCACATGCAATCTCATTTTATCGATAAATAAAAAAAATTAGCAGAGGGGTTAAACAAATAATGTTCCTTAACATCAATTTTAACAGTACTGATCACAATCAAATTTTGCGTTGATGCTAATCATAATGATTAAAACTAAATAAATAGACTTTTACTTTAAATCGTTAAAAAGTACAAATATGCCTAACATTATTTCTGATTATTATGTAGATGAACTTGTGGAATGGGATGGATCTTTAATTTTTTATTCACAAGAAATTTTTGAGATTGAAAAAAAATTAAATGATGTCATTAATCGGGATACCATTCCGAATATCGCTAAATTAGTTGAAGAAAAGCGTAACAAGTTGGATGACATTTCTGACAACTTTTACAAGATTCAATTAAAAATTCAGGATTTGGAACAATATCTTTTACCAGATGATGTTGCTATTGACGACTCTTTGCTTAATGAACAAAAAGAACAACTGCAAAATGATTTACGATTTAAAATGCATGAAATAGAAAGAGAGTTTATTGATATTAAATACAGCTGTTATCATTTTTTGGCACAAACAATGAGAAAACAAAACAGTGCAGGAAGAGGCAATTGAAGGAATTAATATTTGTTAATTATTTTTTCGAATACTATCCGTATTTAGTAAATTTCACAAAGTGAAATCGAATATCTTGATAAAGAACATCTACAATGTTGATGATTGTCATCTTATCCAAAAAATTAAAAAAATAAATTTGAGATTCGTTTCAGAATTCGCTAAAAAATAATCTACTATGCTGCATGTAAAAAAAGAAATTTTATTACTATCCCCTACTGAACACAAATTTGAAAATCGTGGGGTGTTTAATCCAGCATGTATTGCTGAAAACGGAATTATTCATCTTTTATATCGTGCAACGAGTACAGCAAACTATTCAACAATAGGATATTGTCAATTAGATACACCAACTCATATTGCAGTTCGAAATGAATATCCATTTTTAATCCCACATGAAAAACATGAATCTCAAGGGATAGAAGACCCACGAATAGTTAAAATAGATGATACCTTTTATATTACATACACCGCTTATGATGGTAAAAATGCTTTAGGTTCATTAATATTATCTAAGGATTTAAAAAGTTTTTCGAGTGGAAAAATCATTGCACCTCAATTGACGTATAAGGAGTTTGAATTAAGCATTGGTTCTACGGATGTAGCAAAACAAAAATATTTGCGTTTTGTACAGTTATTTAATCATCGAATGGGTCCAGAAGTAACACAAAAATTATTTATCTGGGACAAAGATGTTGTATTTTTTCCAAGAAAAATTAATGGCAAGCTTGCTTTTTTACATCGCATTTTTCCTGATATTCAAATTGTGTATTGCAATGAAATGAATGAATTAACCGACAGTTTTTGGAGAGAATATTTATTTCATATCAATGAATATACCATTTTGAAAAGCAAAATGCCTTTTGAAGCAAGCTATATTGGAGCAGGTTGCCCTCCTATTGAAACAGCAAATGGTTGGCTTCTGATATATCATGGAGTGGAAGATACGCATGAAGGATATAAATATCATGCTGGGGTTGCTTTGCTTGATATCGAAAACCCAACCAAAGAAATTGGACGTTTAAAAAATCCTCTTTTTTCACCTGAGTTGGATTGGGAAAAATCAGGCAATGTAAATAATGTCGTTTTCCCAACAGGAAGCATTTTACAAGGAGACATTTTATATATTTATTATGGTGCGGCTGATAAATATATTGGGGTAGCATCAGTAAACATAAATGACTTACTAAAAGAAATTATTAATTAACCTATAAAAATTACAATATGGAAAACGAAATATTATTTGTTAGCAGTTATCCACCTCGTGAATGTGGAATTGCAACCTATACCCAAGATTTAATACAAACCCTAGAACAGAAATTCAGGAATTCTCTTTCAGCAAAAATAGTAGCATTGAACTCTAGTTCAGCAAAAATACATTATCCTGCTGAAGTTAAATATGTAATGGATGCTACCGATAAAATATCGTATGTTATTACAGCCGAAAAAATAAATAAAGATAAAAACATAAAACTTATTTTTTTACAACACGAATTTGGCTTGTACAATGGAAAATATGGTGAAGATGTTCTAAGCTTTATTTATACTTTAAATAAACCGTTGGTAATAGGATTTCATACGGTATTACCCAATCCAGACAAACACCTTAAAAGAACGGTAAATGCAATAGCAGATGGAGCAAACAAGGTAGTAGTAATGACAAATAATTCTTGCAAATTATTGCATGAAGATTATGGCGTGCCTATGGATAAAATTAGTGTAATTCATCACGGTACGCATTTAATTAACTATGCCAATGTAGATTATCTAAAAGAAAAATATTCATTGCAAGGTAAAATTGTACTTGCTACATTTGGATTAATTGGTCCAGGTAAAAGTATAGAAACAGCATTGAATGCACTTCCTGCTATTGTGAAAAAATATCCGAATACGATTTATTTAATCATTGGGAAAACGCATCCCGAAATTGTTAAGCAATGTGGAGAGCAGTATCGTGAAACGCTCGAAAGTTTAATTAGCACTTTAGGAATTACTGAAAATGTTCGATTTGTAAATGAATATATCCCACTGGATATTTTATTGGAGTATTTACAAGTTACCGATATTTATTTATTTACTTCTAAAGATCCAAATCAAGCAGTTAGCGGAACATTAGCTTATGCGATGGGTTCAGCATGTCCTATTATTTCTACGCCAATTCCTCATGCAATTGAAATGCTTGCTGAAAATGCTGGAATTATTATAGACCATCAAAATTCTAAACAATTATCAGAAATGGTGCTTAAGCTTCTAGACGACCCCAAATTACGCACTGAAATAGGAAGAAATGCCATGCACAAAATTCGACCAAGTAATTGGCAAAATTCGGCAATTGCACATGCCGAATTGTATAAAACATTAATAAATAGTGAGGAGGATGTTTTAAAGTATTCTATGCCCGAAATTTCGATTCAATATCTTCAACAATTAACTACAAGCCAAGGAGTTATTCAGTTCTCAGATATATGCAAACCTGATATAAACTCTGGCTATACGCTTGATGATAATGCAAGAGCACTGATTGCACTTGTTCAATATTCTGACATTAAAGGCAAACCACAATCTATAGAACTCATAAGATCCTATCTTTATTTTATTGTTAGGGCATGGCAACCAGAGGGTAAATTTTTGAATTATGTAGATTTACATGGCAATTTTACAGCACAAAATAATGAAGTTAACCTTGAAGACTCAATGGGCAGAGCATTGTGGGCTCTCGGTGAATTCATTAAATCGAATTCATTTAAACATAGTTTATTATATAATTTAGCGAATGATGTATTTAGAAATTCATTGTTGCAGATACCAAAAATGACTTCTCCTAGAGCAATTTCTTTTTCATTAAAAGGCTTATGTAATGCACAAGATAAAATGAATGATGATGGAATTAAAAAATTAATAATACAATTGGCAGATAAATTAGTTCTATTTTACAACAACGCTGCTAGTGCAGATTGGGATTGGTTTGAAAACCATCTTACTTATGCTAATAGCGTAATTCCTGAAGCACTCTTAATGGCTTACCAACAAACGAATATAACACCTTATAAAGTGATTGCTAAAAAGACATTCGACTTTTTGCTTTCTCATACTTTTGACAAAAAACAAATAAAAATAGTATCCAATAATGGTTGGTTTGAAAATGGAAAAGAAAAAAATAATTTTGGAGAGCAACCAATTGATGCAGCATATACTATTTTGACATTAGATTTATTTTATTCGGTGATGAAATTAAATGAGTATAAAAATAAAATGAACATCGCATTTAGTTGGTTTCATGGAAACAATCGATTAAACCAAATCGTATACAATCCAGCAAATGGAGGTTGCTCAGATGGGTTGGAAGAACATAATGTAAATTTAAATCAAGGTGCAGAATCTACAGTTTGTTACTTATTGGCACGACTTGTAATGGAGAAATATGAAACAAAAATTGAAGCAAAATGGTTTGATAATTCAATACAAGAAGCACCTAAAAAAATGAAAAAAGAATTTGCATAATACGATGTCATTCAAAAAAAAATTCAAAGCAATTAATGGGAAATAGTAAGCAAAATCCAACGATTGCCATACAATAAAAGGCTGTAGTTATTACTGTACAAAAGATAACTACAGCCTTATTTTTTATTGATTTAATAAAAAAAGGAGTATTTTATTTCAAAATATAAAGCCCAAGCACAACCGCTATTTTTCGTTTTATTGTAAATAAATAAAATAAAATTGCGCATTGGCATAAATAAAAAAACCACCTCAATCACAAAGAATTGAAGTGGCTATTTTTTCAAACAGGAGGTTTGGTAAGGTTTAAT
>CANHNT010000164.1 GCA_947461985.1 Bacteroidota bacterium
CATTGTTTATAACCTATTTTGCTACAAGGTCTGCAGGAAATACTTTTATTTTCAATGATGTGCGATTGAGGTGTAACATTTGTATTTAAGTTATTGTATCCGTAATAAGGAAACATCCCAAATTCAGGAACTGTATTTCCCCAAATGGAAATAATATGTTTTTTAAAAGCGGCTGCAATATGCATTAGTCCTGTGTCGTGGGTAATTACAAATCGAGATTTTTTCACAATATGAGCGCTTTCATTTATTGAAAATTTGCCACAAGCATTATAAATTTTAATTGGGTCAATTTTACATAATTCTTCTGCAAATGCAGCATCTTCTTTACCTCCTAAAAGAATGATGGGGAAATTTAAATTTGTACAAATTTCTTGCCATTTACCTAAAGGCATTTTCTTTGTTTCATGCTGTCCACCAATGGCACAAGCAACAAAGCCTAAACTGTGGCTCATTGGCAAATCATCTTTTTTCAGTTCATCTTCCTCTGAAATAAAATAATCTAATCCTTGGCCATCATTTTTAACGCCTAAATGTTTTACCGGTTCAAAATAACGTTCTACAATGCTTTTATCAGGCATCGTCTTTATTTTAAAAGTAGTTAACAACCATTTTCTAATATTCAATTTATTGAATGAATATGAAACCATTTGACTGTTAAATTGTTGACGAAATAATGATTTTACATATTTGGTTCTTAAATTATTATGTAAATCAATTACGTAATCAAATTTTTCTTTCAACATTTCAATAGCTACAGGTTGTATATCGCTTTCTAAATAATGTATTTTATCGATGTAAGGATTGTTTTTTACAACATCTTTAAAATTCAACTTGGTTAAAAAATGAATTTGAGCATGAGGCAATTGTTGTTTTAAACAACGAATAATAGGTGTTGTTAAAACAATATCTCCAATAGATGAAAAACGAATAACTAAAATTTTCATGGTATAAAAATAGTCTTTTTTTAATAGTTCACTTTTACAAAGAATACATTATTGTTTACACCCAATGGAAGCTTTGCATTGTCGCTTAATTTTATTAATAATCCTTTGCTTATATCTGTATTGGGTAATGAACTTAATACTTCAGCCATAATATAATGACCATTACTTGTATTCGTAACTTTAACTATTTCTCCTTTGGGTGCAATATTAGTTACAACATAAAATTTACCACTTCGATTGCCAGCGTAAAATAAGGATGCTTTGCCATTTTTAAAATTTGTTAAGTGCAAAGATTTTATTTCATTATTTATGGTAAAATTAGATGCTACATTTTCTTTTGGATTTTCCCGAAGTGCAATTTCTTTCGTTTTTACCGATACTTTTTTTTGTTGGATTTCTTTTGTTTTGTGTGGACGTGTTTTGATTATAGGTTTTGATAATTTTTCAGATGAGTTAAATGAATTTTTTATTTTACTGAAAAAATTATTTTTTTCTTTTAATGGGGTTTTATTGTTGGTCTCTTTTAAGTCTGCTGCTTTAAGATAAGATTTTTCTGCAGTTTTTTCACTATTGGGTACTTTGTTGATGTGTTTTTTGTCAACTTCGTTTTTTTTACTTTTATAAGGCTCATAGCCACCTGAACTAAATATTTTTTTTAATTTAACCAATAAGTTAGTTTGCAATTTCTTTTTTGCTTTTGGATTGAGTGATGAAACTACTTCATGCTCTCTTTTTTGAATGGGCTCATTAATTTTTTTATTGATTAATTTGTTATCGCTGTTTACAATTTTGGATGGTGTTTCATAAGAAGGATTTTTTTTATGATCTTCAAATTTTACGTTATTATTTGTTATTTCTTTTCTGCTAATTTTATTTGGAAACGATTCTTCTTGAGGGTTTGCGCCTATTTTTAACCATCCAACTAAAACTTTTTCTCCTGTAATTAAATGATCAGCATATTCAGTTTTATTCCATTTGTCAAAACTTTCTACTAAAATTCCCAATTGAGTGCAAAGGTTGTTTTTTTCAATATTCGACTCCAGTATATAATAAATTGGTAAAAAACTATCCGAAGTGGAAATGCCATTTAATCTAAAATAATTAGTTTCTGTTAAAGGTATTGATATGGATTGATTCGGTTTTAAACTCGAGTTCAACAGCATATTATTAAACTTCAATAGGGTTGCAGTTTTAATAGAAAATTTTTCTGCGATATCTCCTAAACTTTCTCCTTTTACTACACTATACGTTATAAAATTACCTTCATTATTTAATGTTAAAGTAGATATTTCTACTGTATTTGAAAAACTAAAAAAAGGAATCAGTAGCAGGAAGAATAAAATTTGTTTCATTATTTTTTAATATGTAGGTACGCAAATCTCTCTTTTTTTATTAAGAGGGCAAAATGTTTTTACTCAATATTCGATAGTTTGAAGGGTAATAATTATTCACTCTGTTGCCCAAATTTTTCACCCAACCTAAATTTCGTTGCTGATATTGAACTAATAACCAACCTTTAGGAGAATCACTGAGTGTAATATTTTCTTTTTTTAAATATAAAATAGCTTCATTAATAGTCAATTCTGCTGATTTTATTTCTTTTTTGATTTTTGAACACATCGCCAATTCATGATCTGGAATTAATTCATTTCTAATGAGTTGTCCGGCTAAAATTCCCTTTTTTATTAATTTTATTTGAGTTGTTAATGCACTATAATAGGGCAAATGTGCCTCCTGCATCAATAAAATATTGCTGTTTTGATTAATGGCAACGAGTCCATTCATATCCACGTAATTAGTTAAAACCGCACTTTCAATAACTAATTTATTTTTGTTTTTTTCGTAGGGAATATCTTTCAATGAGCCATCGTTCTTTTTAAAACAAGCCAAAAAGAAACCTTCGCCTTTTACTTTATGAGGAAAAAATCGATAGCCTTTTCCATTGTGTTTTTCACTTTCTGTTTCCACAATATTCCATTTTTCATCAATGGGTAAAGCGCAACTGGCCACATCAAAATTTTCTAATACATAATCGACCATTTCTTCATTTTCTTCCTGACTGAATGAACAAGTCATGTAAATTAAAATGCCATCTTGTGCTAAACAATTATAACTGTCATGCAAAATTCGTTTTTGTCGTTGCACACACAAATTCACATTGTCTTGTGTCCACTCATCTAAATAACCCGGTATTCGTCTGAACAAACCAGATCCCGAACAAGGCGCATCCACTATCATTAAATCAAAATGATTGAGTAACTTACCAAAATGAAGCGCATCCGAGTTAGAAATCCATGTATTCATGTTTCCCCATTTTGTTACGTTCTCATTCAAAATATTTACACGAGTAGCAATCACTTCATTCGCTATCAACAACGACTCTTCATTTAACAATGAAGAGAGCAAGGTTGTTTTTCCTCCTGGTGCGGCACATAAATCTAAAGCGGTTAGCTGTTTATTAAAATCAACTAACTGTTTCAATGCAAATGCTAAAAACATGGATGAAGCTTCTTGCACATAATAAGCACCAGCATGCAACAAAGGGTCGGCTGTAAAATTGGGCCTATTTTTTAAATAAAAGCCATGTTCACACCAGGGTACTTTTTGTTCATTATTATATTGCGCTGTTGGTTTTAATGGATTTATTCTTACCGATGTAATTGGTTCAGTATGTTGCACATCATGAAATTCTTCCCAAGAAATAGCTAAATTTTTGGGGATGCTGTGCTCGAAAATGTAGTTTAATGTATTCGACAATTAGGCAGTTTTAAATGTTCAACGTAATTTTAAATTCTAGTTTACAAAGATGCGTTTTTTCTTTACAGGATTCATGGGAAGTGGAAAAAGTTTTTGGGCAAAAAAATTGTCCAAACGCTTAGCAATTCCCTATATTGATTTAGATGAATACATTGAAGCGAAAGAACAAATGACCGTTGCAGAAATTTTCACTACCAAAGGCGAAGACTATTTTCGGCAATATGAAAACCTTTGCCTCAAAGAAATTGTTTCCTTGCATAACCATTTCATACTTTCATGTGGGGGAGGAACCCCTTGTTTTTATAACAACAAAAAAATTATGAAAGCATTGGGTAAAATCATTTTTTTTGAAGTAGCAATTGAAACCCTTACGGTAAGACTCATACGAAAAAAAGCAAAACGACCCTTGTTGCAACACATTGCTAACGAAGATGTACATTGCTATATTGAAAATCTATTATTGCAACGCAAAACTTGCTATGAAGATTATGACATAAAAGTGGATGCCGATTTGATAAATGAAACTACCTTTGCCAACATATTAAAAGAATATGTATAAACCATCACTCATTGCAGGCACAATATTTGCCATGACGGCTGTTATTTTAGGTGCATTTGGAGCCCATTATCTCAAAACAATTTTCACTCCAGAAATTCTTACGAGCTTTGAAACTGGCGTAAAATATCAGTTCTATCATGCATTTGCACTCATTGCTTTGGGCGTATATGCAAAATTTTCAACTCATTCCGTAAAATGGATTTATCGATTACTAACCATTGGTACCTTATTTTTTTCTGGATCAATTTATGCGCTGTGTTATTTCAAAGGTACCATGCAAATTGGGCTAGGTGGTGTAGGCATTATTACACCTATAGGAGGTGTAATAATGATTACTGGTTGGGCAATGTGGTTAATAAATATTTTGAAAATTAAGGAGTAACGGTTGTCGACAAAAGCGAACATTTATTGACCCGAACTATTTTCATTTAGCTGATTGGCTAAATCGTATGCTTTGTTATTATTTAATTGTGCATTTTGAGTATCGCCAATTTGAGCATATAATTTTGATAATATTTGATACCAATCTGGGTTGCTTTTAGGGTCAATTTCAATCGCTTTATTCATAGCCAAAATG
>CANHNT010000165.1 GCA_947461985.1 Bacteroidota bacterium
AGAATTTTACAACTTTTTATCTAAGACCCTGTAAATCAACACCAATCGGCAAAACAGCTATTTTTTACAGTAAAATAAACAAATAAATAATCAGAATTATGAAAAAACATGTTAGCTTTGTACTCTCTAGTAAAACATATTAAAATAGTAAGATTTTTTCATAGGTTGATTTGGTTAGGGTTAAAACAGTCTTTCTTTTTCTAAGGGAAGACTGTTCCTTTTTTAGGTCAATCTAAGACCCTAACCCTTCAAATTACATTCTCCTTACAAATTATACATAAAAAAACGCCTTTTGTGTTTATTTACAAACTACAAAAGACGTCTTAGAAAATATTATTTTATTTAGGCTTATTTAGTAATCAACTCTTCAACGAATAATTTTTTCAATTCAGTCGCATCTTCAGGTTTCATTTTTCCTCCTAAAATTAAACGCAATTGCCTTCTTCTTAATGCCCCATCAAATTGACGTATTTCATCCTCCGTTTCTGGGATTAACTCAGGCACTTTACGAGGTTTCCCATTAGGATCCAACGATACAAAGGTTAAATAAGCCTCATTGGAACTGTATTTAAATTGAGTTGGAATATCCTCTCCATGTACTTTTAAATAGACCTCCATTGAGCTATTAAACGCCCGTGTTACTTTGGCTTCAATAGTGACTACATTACCTAAACGAACAGGGTTTTCAAACGAAATATTATCGGCTGATGCCGTTACTACGGGGCAACCACAATGTTTCATAGCAGCCATGGCAGCAGCAATATCCATCCAATGCATCAATCGTCCTCCCATTAAATTCCCTAGGGTGTTGGTATCATTTGGCAACACGAGTTCACTCATGGTTGTATATGATTCTATTGGCTTTTTTGCTGTCATGTTAAAAATATTTAAGTGGCAAATCTAGTCTATTTTTTAACTATCTTTGGTAAAGGATATGAAAAGGTTTGTTATTTTATTATTGTTATTTCTGATGTCGGATGCGTTGCTATTTGCACAAGAAAAAAAAACAATGGTGCTTTTTGATTTCAATAAATATGACATCCCAGATAGTTCATTATTGAAATTGGCTAAAATAATTAGCCAAAATAATATTGACAGAGTGTTGTTAGAGGGGCATTGTGATAGTGTTGGAAGTAAAGAATACAATATCATTTTATCGAACAAAAGAGCCAATGAAATTAAAAAACTACTCGTACAAAATGGCATTTCAAAAGCAGCAATAAAAACGTGTATTGGTTATGGAAAAGAAAAACCGTTGAATAAAAACGCAACTGAATTTGATCGTCAATTAAACAGGCGTGTGATCATAACTATTTTTGAAAATGAAAATCTAACTAAAATCATCCCTGTTGAAAAAATAAATGATAAGGAAAAGCTAAGCATAAAAAATCAAGTATTAAGCATTGGAAAAAGCATTGTGTTAGAAAATTTATTATTTATCGGAGGGAGACATATTATAAGACCAGAATCAAAAGAAGTTCTGGAAGAATTATTTGATATAATGGATAAAAATCCAACATTAGAAATTGAAATTCAAGGGCATGTTTGTTGTACGATAGATGAACCTGATGGGTATGATTGGGATGAAGGCACCCACAACCTTTCTGAAAATAGAGCCAAAGCGGTGTATCAATTTTTAATCAGAAAAGGAATTAATGGCAATAGATTGATTTTTAAAGGATATGGTGGCACTCAAAAAATTAATGAAGACGAAAGTACCGAAGAATTAAAATCTGAAAATAGACGGGTGGAGTTTAAGGTTTTGAAAATGTAAGAGGATGAAATTTTCTTGCCAAAATGCATGCATAAATAAAATTATTTAATTTAAATATCCTGCTGAATCAACTCCTACTCATAACTCATGATCCCGTTTTCGTATTTCATTAAATACAAAAATTTGTTTTCATTGAATTGCAATATGCCTTTATCTTTTACAGGCATAATTTTATAAGGCGTAATAAATGAATTGGAGTTGTCACTTAAATGCTCATTAAATGGCACTCCATATTTTTTCATTAAGTTGGCAAAATAATACAAACTTTCAAAGCCTTTATATACGATGTCTGATGTTAATCCACCCATACGAGCCTTGTATTTTTTTGTAATATAAATGCTAGCAGGTGTAATTTTATCTATGATATAGGCAGTTGTATAATATACAGGCATATTGGGAAATTCATCTGTTTTTGACAATGATTTTATCGCCTCTGTGGTTGGCATACAATATACGGTTAAGTTATATTTATCAGCCAACGGAGCCAATGTTTTTAAATATTTATACGTTGTAGAAGGATCTAAAACACCTAAAAAAATGGTTGTATTATAATTTGTATCTATATTTTTTTTCAATTGATATAAAACTCCATTTTCATCTGTTATTTCAATGGCTTTAAAACGACCAGGCACCGAATTCATTACATCATTTTGGAAATAATTCAATCCATTTTTTTCTGATTGTGAATTTCCATAAAAATAAAAAACATTATCCTCAGGATGTCGTGCATTAATATGCCTGTGCATTTTTTCAATGTGGGACGCTAAACGAGGTTGAAGTATAGTAAAAAAAGGATTGTTGGTTTGTTCAGCATCGGAAGGTGAAACGGCTGAAACAAAATTTATTTTTTTTGATTTGGCAAATTCAGCTAATATTTTTAAATCACTCACGGTGGCGTTACCAATAATCAAATCCATCGAATCTAATTTATCGGACTCAATCATATTTTGAACATTTAAATAGTTTGATTTACTATCATGTATATAAATATCTAACTTAAAACCTTGCGAACGTAAAGTATCGGCTGCTATTTGAATACCTTGGTAAAAATCTAACCCTGGCATCATAAATTTAGGAATGTGCGCTAAATTTTTTTCTAAATCAATAGAATCTAAATACAAAGGAGTGAAAACCGCTATTTTGTAACGTTCCTTTTTAACAGGATTTTCATAAATGATATTTCCTTTTGAATCCGTTTCAAACGGTTGTTTTCGTTGAGCATATCCAACCAAGCAGGTAACAGTAAAAAAAATAACTAATAAATATTTAGTCATAATAGGATTTTAATTTTTGTCAAAAATAAGGAATTATTCCCATTCGATGGTTGCAGGGGGTTTTGAGCTAATATCATATACTACTCGATTAATTCCTTTTACCTTATTGATTATTTCATTGGATATTTTTGCTAATACATCATAAGGAATGTGTGACCAATCTGCCGTCATGCCATCTACACTCGTTACCGCACGAAGTGCCAAGGTAAATTCATAAGTTCTTTCATCTCCCATAACACCCACACTTTGCACAGGCAACAAAATAGCACCAGCTTGCCAAATAGAATGATATAAATTATTTTCTTTTAACAGACGAATATAAATCGCGTCCGCATCTTGTAACAGTATTGCTTTTTCTTCAGTTACTTCTCCTAAAATACGAATGCCCAAACCCGGACCAGGAAAAGGATGCCGGTTAATGAAACTTTCATGTAAACCTAATTCTAAACCAATTCTTCTTACTTCATCTTTAAATAATGCCCTTAATGGTTCCACCAATTGCATGTGCATTTTTTCTGGCAATCCGCCCACGTTGTGGTGCGATTTAATAGTTGCAGACGGCCCATTGACAGAAACACTTTCTATCACATCAGGATAAATAGTTCCTTGTCCTAAAAAATGAATGTCTTTAATTTTCTCTGCTTCTTCTTGAAAAATATCAATGAATAAGCCTCCAATTATTTTTCGTTTTTCTTCTGGGTTCGATACTCCTTTTAATTTATCATAAAATAATGCCGAAGCGTTTACTCCTTTAATGTTTAACCCTAAAACTTCATAATCTTTCAATACCTCTTCATATTCATTTTTACGAAGCAAGCCATTGTCCACAAAAACACAATATAAATTTTTACCAATGGCTCTGTGTATTAAGGTTGCAGCCACCGTGCTATCTACACCCCCACTCAAAGCCATAATTACTTTCTTGTCACCAACTTGCTTTTGTATACTATCGATTGTATCCTGTATGTAATGAGAAGGCGTCCAATCTTGTTGACAACCACAAATACCCACTACAAAGTTTTTTAAAATTTGTTTGCCATTTTCAGAATGGGTAACCTCAGGGTGAAATTGTAAACAAACTAATGGATTGGGTGTACCATTGATGGTAAATGCAGCCACAGGTATCGTATCTGTTTGTGCAATCACTTCAGCACCATCGGCTAATTGAGTAATGGTATCGGCATGGCTCATCCAAACTTGATTATCGTTGGAGATGCCTTGCATAATCGAATGAGTTGAAACTACATTGCATAATTTAGCCCGACCATATTCACGAGTAGACGATTTTCCAACCATTCCTCCATAAACTTTCGTTGTCAATTGTGCACCGTAGCAAATGCCCAACACAGGCAATTTTGCATTCATTGCTTTAATATCAACCATGGGTGCATTTTCTTCATTCACCGAAGCAGGACTGCCCGAAAGAATAATCCCTTTTACAGTCTCATCATATTCAATAGCAGCATAATATGGAATAATATCGCAATAAATATTAAGTTCCCGAATATTACGAGCAATTAATTGGGTGTATTGCGAACCAAAATCGAGTATGATAATTTTTTCTGTCATGTTTTTTTGAGATTAGAGATGAGAGATTGAGATTAGAGATGTGAGATGTGGGATGTGGGATTGAGAGATGTGAGATGTGAGATTGAGAGATTGAGATGTGAGATTGAGATGTGAGATTGAGATGTGAGATGTGAGATGTGAGATAAG
>CANHNT010000166.1 GCA_947461985.1 Bacteroidota bacterium
TAAGTTCTTATAATTATTTTCTCCTACTCGAAATCCATGATCTGCTACAAAAAGAAAAATAGTACTATCAAACCATTTAGTTTTTTTAGATTTATTTAAAAATTCTCCAATACTCCAATCTGCAAATGAAACAGCTTTGTGTTGTTTGTCACTAATTTTAGATCTAAAATTATCCGGGAAGGTATATGGTTCATGATTTGAAGCAGTTAATATTGTTGCAAAAAATGGTTTGTCAGAAGATTGGTTATTAAATATATCTATTGAATAATTAAATAAATAATCATCAGGTACACCGAATGCTCCAATTGATTTTTCAGCAGGATATTTTTCAGTACTATAAACTTCGTCAAAATGATTATAAGGAATAAAATTTTGAATATTATCGAAAACAAAACTATGTGCACATAAAAATAAGTTCTTATAATTATTTTCTTTTAACACATATGGAATACCTGAATATCTTTTTAATGGTAAGGTATTCATTGGTCTAATTCTTTTAAGAGCAGGGAATGAATACAAGGTAGAAAATATTCCATTATTTGTATGAATACCTGCACTAAAGGCGTTTTTAAAAAACAATGATTTGTTTATTAGACTATCCAAATTGGGTGTTAAGTCATTTTTATTACCGAAGTATTTCATGTTGTTTGCACTCATGCTTTCCATTAATACTAATATCACATTATATCTTTTGGGTGCTATTCCATTTACAATCATACGTGCAATTGGTGAAATAGAGTCAATGGGGTTGGTAACCTCTAGCAAATTTTTTGAAGTTTCTAATGCAAGATTATCTTCCATAAGATTTACATTTTCTGAATAGCTTTTTACTAGAAAAAATACAGGATTTAAACCTATTGAGTTTAATAAATTGTTACCACAGTAGGTTGAATTTTCTATTCTTATAGGGTTTGAAAGTTTACCTCTCATTCCTAAAAATATACTTATAAATAAAATCAAAGTAGTGATGTATAATTTTTTTTTAGGTAAATTGTATTTCTCTTTTGATGACATTTTTTTGTAAAATGAATTATTTATTAATGCCAAAATTGGAATGATAATAATTGTAATAATTAGGATCATTAAATTATCTTCATTTTCAAAAATCATTTTAGAAACAGTTCTCCAATCACTAAGCCACTGAAAAGCAGTTTCAGATATTCTTGCATGAAAAAATTTAAAATATGGTATATCTATAATTGTAATGACAAATAAAATAGTTAGGGTAATGGAAAGAAATAAATTGGCAATATAATTTAATAGTATAATAGGGGTTTGAATATGATGATTTATAAATATAATCACTAAAGGCAATGCGAATACATAACTTAATACAACTGTATCAAATTGTACTCCAATTAATAAAGTAAAATATGTTGAAATTTCTTTAAATGAATAACTATCGTCATTTACATAAATTAATAATGCAATTCTAAATATAGATAGTATTAAAATATTACTCAAGAATAATTTAATCAATTCATAATAATTTCTTGGGATAATAGAAACCAATGTTGGGATTTTCATATTCTAAAGATAAAAAATCTTAAAAGAAAAGCCAAATAAAGTTAATTAGTCAAAACGGAGCGTCGCCACAAAAGATGAAGATGTTTCTGTCCTTGACCCCATAAAAAAATCCCGAAAAAATTCGGGATTCTGTATTACTTTTTGACATCGGACATTGAACATCGGACATCGTTTTTTATACGCCAATCATCAATGGCATTAATAACATTAATAAATCTTCGTTGTCTTTTTTCTCAACTGGTTTTACTAAACCTGCACGAGTTGGAGTGCTCAATTCAAATAAAATTTCTTCTCCATCAATGGCTAATAAAAGCTCTAACAATAAACGTGCATTGAAGGCAATTTTCATGTCTTCGCCAGTATATTGGCAAGTCATTTGCTCATTTCCTTCAAACGAAAAATCGACATCTTGTGCATAAAGGTGTAAATTGTTGCCTACAATATCCAACACCACTTGATTGGTTGTTTTGTTGGCAAAAACACTCACCCGTTTCAATGCACTCACTAATTCAGCTTTCGCTAAAATTAATTTAAACGGATTGTCGGCAGGAATAACCACTTTGTAATCTGGGAATTTGGCATCTATTAAACGACAACTTAAATGAATGTTTTCACCCACCACAAACAAATGATTTTGGTTGTATGAAATGGTAACTTCTGTAGAAGTGTTTAAATTATTTTTCAATTGTGCCAATGCTTTTTTAGGTACAATTAATTTATCTTCATTTGGACAATGCACATCGGTTTTAATGCAACGCACCAATCTGTGAGCATCGGTAGCAACTAATGTCAAATTATTTTGGCTTAGTTCAAACAAAACACCGCTCATTGCAGGGCGTAAATCGTCTGTACTTACTGCTATAACTGCTTTTGCAATGCCGTCACTTAATTCTGCAGCCGACATGGTAAAAGAGGAAGTGTCCTCTGCCTTGGGTTCAGTAGGATAGCTCTTTGCATCTTCACCCACAATTTTATATTTACCTTGCTCACTGGTAATGTCAATGCCATAATCATTGGTATTCACATCAAAAGTTATAGGCTGTTCAGGCAAATTTTTCAAATAATCTAACAATACTTTTGCTTGCACACAAAGTTTTCCTTGCTCGGTCGCTTGCACATCCATGGTTACTTTCATCATGGTTTCCAAATCGGTACTCACTACCGTTAATTTATTTTGATTAACATCAAATAAAAAGGACTCTAAAATAGGTAACACATTATTTGTGCCAATAATGCCACTAATGCTTTGTAAATTTTTTAATAAAGTACCTGATGAAACTATAAATCGCATGAAATTGTTGTTTTTATATTATGAATGACAAATATAGAATATTATTTTTTGAGAACAACATTTTAAGTGTATTTCGAGTTATTTGAAAGCTAAAATTCATATTTTTGAAATCAAAGACGTCCACTTTATGCACTTTAATTGCTTAGTTTACCCTGTCATTTATCGCTTTTGGGTAATTTTCTAGGGCACGGTCACTGTGAGGCTATTTAGGTAGTATCTGTTAGATTGAGCAAACTATCCTCGTAATAATCAAGTAAATGAGGACCCATTAATTTTACATTTTATGCTAGACTTTACCGATGTCCGTAATTTATCCAAAAGAAAAATTGACCTTTTATAATTGAAATGAAACGATTTATCGCAGTTCGTTTTGGCAATTGGGATATTTGTGTATTTTCACATTCTAATTATTAAAATAAAATGAAAAAGATTGTATGCTCATTCTCACTTCTTGCCTTTTCGATTTCGATGCAAGCGCAAGACAATTTAGTAAATTCCTTAAAAGCAAATGCTTCAGATAGCTCGAAGGCAAAATTTAAATTTACGGAAGTCATTAATTTGGAAAACTCACCTGTAAAAAACCAAGGAAGTTCGGGAACGTGCTGGAGCTACTCAGGCAACTCGTTTTTGGAAAGCGAAATGATGAAATCGGGTAAGGAGTTTGTGGATATTTCTGAAATTTACACCGCTCGTTGTGCATACATTGAACGTGCAAAAAACTATGTGCGCATGCATGGCAACATTGGTTGGGGCGATGGGGCAGAATTGCATGATGTGGTATCCATTTATAAAAAATACGGGGCTGTGCCTTATGAGGTTTATACAGGCTTAAACTATGGTACGCCTAAAAATAAATTTGGCGAAATGCAAGCTGCTTTAGAAGGTTTTTTGAAAGGCATTGTTGAAAATAAAAATGGCAGATTAACCAAAAATTGGTTGCCTGCTTTTACGGCTGCGCTGGATTCGTATTTGGGACAAGTGCCTCAATCGTTTACTTGGAAAGGTAAAAAATATACGCCTCAAAGTTTTGCTGATGAAGTAGTAGGCGTTGATGCAGACAACTACATGGAGTTTTCATCGTTTACGTATGCTCCTTTTTATGAGCCTACTTTATTAATGGTGCCCGATAACTGGAGTTTGCAAAGTGTGTATAATTTGCCATTGAATGAGATGACTGATATGGTGGACAATGCTTTAGACAAAGGCTATACAGTTGCTTGGGCAACCGATGTGAGTGAAAAATATTTTAGCTGGAAAAATGGTGTAGCCATTGTTCCTGAAAAAGAATTGGAAGATATGAATGCCGATGAATTGAAAACAATGTTTGATGGTCCGAAAACAGAAAGAACCATTACGCCTGATACTCGTGAGGATGCTTTTGATAATTACACCACAACAGATGACCACGGTATGCACATTGTTGGTTTAGCTACCGATCAAAATGGTAAGGAATATTATATGGTAAAAAACAGTTGGGGCGATGCCAATGATTACAAAGGTTATTTGTATGTTTCTAAAGCGTTTTTTAAATATAAAACAACAGCGGTGTTGGTAAACAAAAAAGCAATTTCGGCCACCACCATGAGACAATTGAAATAATATTTTTATACATACAATTGGTTTAAAAAAGAGAGCGTCCTACAATCAGGACGCTCTCTTTATATACAGATTGTAATTGATATTATACTTTTTTGCGTTTTTTCATTTTCAAACTATCCTTAGGATAGCTTGCTTTTAAGTAATTAATTTGCTCACGAGCCCAAGTATTTAGCGTTAACCGTTGCTCGTCGTTTAGTTTTGCGGCAGCATGCAATCCCAAATAGGTGTAAGAGGCAAGTGGCATTTCTTTTTCTACTACTTCTTCAATTATTTCTTCTAATTTATGATTTTGAATGGCTATCGACAAGTTGGTGAACTCCGAAAAATTCAAATGCTTTTTTCCATCA
>CANHNT010000167.1 GCA_947461985.1 Bacteroidota bacterium
GATTCTATTAACAGGTTGCCCGGTTAGCTCAAAATTTCCTTTAGGGAAAAAAGGGGAATATAAATTAAACGAAAACTTATTGGGTGTTTGGGTTTCAGAAACTAAAGATATTGAAGCAAAAAAAATAGAAATTACCAAAGGAAAAGAAACAAATACCTATAATTTACATGTTATTGAAAAAGGATCTATGTTTTCGGCAGATGGTCCAAATTTTATTGCGTGGATCACCTTCATCAACAATGAATCTTTTTTAGTTCTTCAACAATTAGTAGACGGCGTTTCTAAGGAAACCTATTATGTCTATCAGTTTTCAGCTGGGAAACAGAATGTAAGCACATTTAACATTTCACTAAAAGGAAAAGGAACAACTGCAATTACCTCAATTGATGCGTATATTGAAGTAGTGCAATTATCGATGAAGTACAATGATTTTCTTGACGGCGAAATCGAATGGGTAAAAAAATAGTTAGGGAAGTAACTGCGCTTAATCGTTTATTTTTTCGGGCATCCTCATTTGTGACAGGTAATTAAAAAATAATATTATGAAATTAACATTGACCATTTTCTTTACTGCATTTTTTTTAGGCGTTTGTAATTTGTCTAGCTATGCACAATCAATAACACCAAAAAGCAAAGCGCAATTGATTGAATTTACCAATGCAACTGCAAAGTTTACAGTACCTCCGGGTAAAACGTGGACCGTACATAACGTATTTACATCGTTTCCTGTTGACGACAATACGTATTCAATTACTATTAAATCTATCAATAGCATACTGCTTACTGATATTTCAAAGAATATATTAGGGAAACTATTATTTAGTTCAAATAATTTGGCGAATCTAAATTACCCAATTGTGTTACCTGAAAATACTACGATTGAATTAATTATTATGAAAAGATTAGGAGAAACTAGATCACTTTATGACAAAAGTGCTTTTTTAAATTTTACCGAAACAGAAAACTAAGCCAGCACAATATAGAAGGCAAGTACAAAAAGCACCTGCTTGTTAGTATGAACCATTCAAGTAGTTTTGAGTCGCTGTATTTCGTAGAACCTATTTAGGTTTAATTACTTAACGCACCTACCAAGGATAGTTCCTTAACAGCATGTATGTGCTCAAAATACTTAGCCTTTTATAGCAGCCCCTTTACTTGATTGTTATTATTGCCCATAAAAAAACAGCCTTTCAATGAAGAAAGGCTGTATACACAAAACGAAAAACAAAAAAATTTTCTTTAACTGCCAAACACAACTTCAATCATGTCGCTCTGGCAGGCTAATTTAAACATTGTTTAGCACACCAAAAAGTTGGTATTCCCAATGTTTGAGGTTTGCAGGGGTTTACAATACATTTTGATTTTTATAGTTAGTTAGCCAAATTAATGCCGTAGCATTAGATGCTAGGGAATCGATTTGGCACATAATTTTTAGCGTTTTTAGTTTTTTATAATGCAACTTCGACATTAAAATTAAAGTTTTTTTTAGTGAACAGTCAATAATGTTTTAAACAAAATAGTAACAAATGCTTTTTTTCTCAATGTAAAAAAGATAATTATTTGATTTACAGCGGTTCCCAAAACACACGTAGCACTATACTTTTTATACACAGCGCTAAAATTTTGGTGGCAGCGCTATCAAGTTAAAAAAGAATCTTCAATGCTTCTTTTTTGATTTCATTTGTTATATTTGTTTTGCAAATAGTGTCGTTTTATGATAGACTCCCATTCTAAACAATTTTAATTTACAACGTTATGAAAATTTTATTCTTTTATCTGTTCTGTTTTTTATCGGTTACATCGTATTCCCAAAATACTTACACGCCAGAAAAGGGATCGAAAGAAAGAAAAGAAATCCTTGATATTTTTCGGGAAGATTTTTCTACAGAAAAAAATGAAATTTTATTTAAAGTAGATCATTTTAAAGTAAATGGAAATTGGGCTTGCGCTTTAGTTACTCCTTTAAAAAACAATGTAGAAGTTGCAGAACCAAGATGGGACCTTTTTAACAAGGTAGCTGGAAAATGGAAACAAGTAAATTGGTCGAAGGGTATTCATATTCAAGATGATTTTGAATTAATAGACTTGCCAACTCCCAATGGAAGAATTGCAAAATTGATCGTAAAAAAATATCCAACATGCTCGATGAGTATTTTTGTAAAGTAAATTAAAACCAGTTATCGCAGCCTGTACGATAATGGCTGTAGAATTGCATTCCCTTAAAATATAAAATATAATAAAAATGAAAAAGATTTATTTAGTCGCACTGACAGCCTTTTTATCAACTACATTATTTGGACAAAGTCAAATACAAATTGACTTTGAAAGTGATGGAAAAATGGACAACGCAACATTAAACAAAACAGAAGAAGGGTATTTTTTACAATACACTTTATCGAGCGATGGCAAAAAACATACGACACCAACGATTACCATGGGTGGAGATGAAAATAGCCTGTCTGTAAAAAAGAATGTATTAACCATTAGCAGCCAATTTATGCGAGGAGAAAATTACTTTAAGTTTCGCTATGATAACAAGCAAAAAAAAGTACTCCTCATTGGCTACGACAATAAGCAATATGGAAACGCCTCAAATAATGGCTCAGGAAGCTCGAGCTATAATTTACTGACAGGAAGCTATGTGGCTAATTGGAATTCGTTTGATGAAAAGAAAAATGATTTAATTGCATTGCCGCCAATATCTAAGAAACTTCCAATTAAAATATATACGCTGGATAATTTTTCTGACGATACCATTACAGAATTGGATGCCGTAGGATATAAATTATTGCCAGCAAAACTAAAATAATAGAATTTTTACTACACACTAAAAAAGAGAGCCATCGCTCTCTTTTTTAATTTATATATTGACATCCGACATCGAACATCTGACATCATCTCTTTACATTACATTTTAAATGCATTCTCAACCAATGCCTTTTGTTCTTCGGCATGTTTTTTGGCATAGCCAGTCGCTGTAGAAGCACTAGCCGAACGCGTTAAGTAGCCCAATTTCATGGTACTTTCATCGATATTCATTTTCAAAAACGAAGCAGCGCCCATGTTACGAGGTTCTTCTTGCACCCACACAAATTGTGCACCCCTGTATTTTGTTTGATACAACTCTTGCAACTGATTGGTAGGCAACGGATGAATTTGCTCTAAGCGCACAATAGCTACATCATGTCGGTTGTTGGTTGTTTTATAGTCAAGTAAATCGTAATAAATTTTCCCTGTGCAAAGCAATACGCGTTTCACGGCTTTGTTGTCTTTCACCAATACATCGTCTATTACTTCTTTAAAACCACCGGTTGTAAATTCGTCAAGGTGACTAAACGCTTTGTTTAATCGAAGATTTGCTTTCGGCGAAAAATTAATCATCGGTTTTCTAAATTCTAACTTCAATTGTCGACGCAATGCATGAAAGAAATTAGCTGCTGTGGTGCAGTTGGTAATGTACATATTGTTTTCGGCACAAAGCTGTAAGAATCGTTCCATACGAGCGCTTGAGTGCTCCGGACCTTGCCCTTCATAACCATGTGGCAATAGCATCACCATGCCATTCATTTTGCCCCATTTGGTTTCGGCACCAGCAATAAATTGATCAATAATGGTTTGAGCTCCGTTGCAAAAATCTCCAAATTGTGCTTCCCAAATAACCAAGCTATTCGGATTGGCCATTGCATATCCATACTCAAAACCAAGCACGGCATATTCACTCAACAAGGAATTGTAAATTCTGAACGCACCTTGATTGTCGGCAATTTTAGACAACCGACTGTATCTGTCATTTTTAACTTCATCATAAATAACGGCATGTCGGTGTGAAAAGGTCCCTCGTTCAACATCTTGTCCACTCATACGTACATCATTTCCTTCCAACAACAAACTTCCGTAGGCCAACAATTCTCCTGTAGCCCAATCGATTTGTTGATTATCATTGTATAATTTTATTTTTTCATCAATGATTTTTTGAATTTTCTTCAACGGTGTAAACCCTTCAGGAATTTTCATTAACGCATCAAAAGTAGTTTTTAATTGTTCTTGGGTAATGGCAGAGTTTGGTGACGATTGGAAATCATGCTCATTAGATCGGCGCAAAGCAGCCCAAGCCATTTCGGGTTCTTGACGGGTGTAAGGCAATGGTTTTTGTTTTACTTCGTCTAATCGATCTTGCAAATTGCTCCAAAACGCTTTTTCCATTTCTTTGGCTAAAGCACTATCCACACTGCCATTTTGAATTAATTTTTGAGAATAAATTTCTCTAGGGTTTTGATGTTTGTCAATAAGGGCATATAATTCTGGTTGGGTAAATTTGGGGTCATCGCCTTCATTATGCCCATGCTTACGATAACAAACCATATCAATAAACACATCTCTATTAAATTTTTGACGGAAACGGAAAGCCAACTCAGAGACTTTTACTACTGCTTCTGGATCATCGCCATTAACATGAAAAACAGGTGCTTGCAACATAGAAGCTACGCTGGTGCTGTAATCGGCACTCCGAGCATCGTCCCAATTGGTCGTAAATCCGATTTGATTATTAATCACAAAATGAATGGTTCCTCCTGTGTAATATCCACGTAAATCACTCATTTGCAACACTTCATACACAATGCCTTGTCCAGCAACAGAGGCATCTCCATGAATTAAGATAGGCAATATTTTATCGAAATCACTGTTGTATAATACATCGGCTTTGGCTCTTGCAAAACCTTCCACGATTGGGTCTACTGCCTCTAAATGAGA
>CANHNT010000168.1 GCA_947461985.1 Bacteroidota bacterium
ACCAAAGGATTAAATGAAGTTCCACCCGGTTTTTGTGCAACAGCCATACCAGCACTTCGTGCTAAACGGTTACATTCTCCTTCCACAAAATTTTCAAACGTATTGTTTGGATTTAATTGTGGATCTATTTGCGAACGTTTTAAACCAGGTATTACAAATGGATTTTTAATGCCCGACTCGTTTCCTAATTGAACGTCTACATAATTATTCGATAATTTTGTTTGTTGTTGTGTACTTGCCGCTACACGAATA
The DNA here is from genome assembly GCA_947461985.1 of Bacteroidota bacterium. Taxonomy (GTDB): domain Bacteria; phylum Bacteroidota; class Bacteroidia; order Chitinophagales; family Chitinophagaceae; genus OLB11. The sequence continues at coordinate 253 of CANHNT010000168.1, forward strand.
GAAGCAGGATTTTTCTTGGTTTGGTTTTCCATTAAAATTCTGTACTCTAATTGTGCATTTTTGCCCAACTCCCTTTTAATGGTTTTAGCAATTAATTCTACGTAATGCTCTTCTAACCATTCGTAAAAAAATTGACTCGGAACTTCTATTACCAAAACGTTGTCTTCTAATGCTACAGGCTTAATTGGCTCAAACCATGTTTTGTATGACTGCCAGCTAATATTATCCTTTATTACCTTCAAACAATTCTCCCATATTTTATCAAAGGTTTTTGTCATTTCTTTTTTACTTGTTTTTTCTTAATGATTAAATAATATTCTTTTAGTAGTTTATTTATTCAGATAATGTTTATAACTATTTTCTTACGGACAACGAAAGTGGTAATTTTTTGTTGAAAAAAAAAATTTTTATACCCTTGTTTCTTTCACTTCTATGACAGTATTTTTTGAAACGTAGTCATAGTGCTTTTTATTATCAAAATAAATATTTATCCGACCTAGGTGAATACCTGCCCAACCCACTTGATTTACAATAACTTCTTGTTGATTTCGATTTTTTATCATTACCGGCTCGTCCAAAAAAGTATGTGTATGCCCACCCAATATCATATCAATATTTTCCGTCTCTTTGGCAAATATTTTATCCGAAATTTTGTTGTCTTTATACTCAAAACCTAAATGAGAAAGACACACTACATAATCACATTTCTTTTTATTTTTTAAATAGTCGGCAATTTCATTTGCACGAGCAATTGGATTGTTATATATAATACCTTCACACAATCTATCAGGTATCAATCCTTTTGGCTCAATGCCTACGCCTAAAATACCAATTTTTAGTTTTCCTCTTTTAATAATGGTGTAAGGAGAAATTAAGGTTTCTAAAGCTGTTCCTGCAAAATCATAATTGCAATTGACAATGGGAAAATCGGCATAGTCCATTTGTTTCACTAAACCATCAATACCATTGTCGAAATCATGATTACCAAGGGTTGCAGCATCATATTTGAGCATGCTCATCACTTTCATTTCGGGTTCGCCTTTAAAAAAATTAAAATAAGGTGTGCCCTGAAACATATCGCCAGCATCTAACAACAACATATTATCTACTTCATTTCTAACTGAACGAATAATTTTTTCACGGGCTACTACACCTCCCAAACCTTGATATTTACTGCCATCCATCGGAAATGGGTCTAAACGACTGTGCACATCATTGGTATGTAGCACGGTTAGTTCGATGTTTGATGTTTGATGTTCGATGTTTGCAAAAACATCCATATTATTGGCTAGTAATAATCCTGTTGTTGCTAATGCGGTTTGTTTTATGAATGACCTTCTGGATGATATCAGATGTCGGATGTCGGATGTCGGGTTTTGCATAATACTTTTTTTATTCTCCAATTTGAGGAAAGGATGCTGTTTTATTTGGAATAATAATTTTACTTTTTTTGATAAAAGCAATCACCAATTCTCTAATCGTTTTTCCTGTAGGATGTTTTTTACATGGAATTAAAAAACTACAATTATCTCCTCCATTGGCTACGTAGTCGTTTGTTGCTATGTAATATGTTGAATCTAAATTATAGTTTCGTAAAATTTTTGAAGGTGATATCAACTCCCCTGTCGTTGGCCAACCGCCATTGTCTTTTATCAACTCCATCCATTGTTTCAAAACGGTTCCTTTAACTTCCACAATCACTAATTCATTTTCAAAAGGTAATAATTCAAAAATCTTTCCTTTGGTAATTTTTCCTTTTGGTATTTGATTAATGCGTAATCCACCAGGGTTTGTTATGGCTCCACTGACTTTCCTGCCATCCGTCATCTGGCTTCCGTCATCTGCTAACATAGCATCCACCACCAAATTACCCAAACTACCACTTGGTTTTTCTTTTATAAAATCACCCATGGCCTCACCAATTACTTCATTCATGGTCATGTTTAAACTATCTCTAAATGGCTTTAAATAACGTTCAATGTCAGAAAGGGTGTCTGTTTGATTGTTTGAAGTGACTTTATAAAGTTGCTTATCATTTGAAGTTGCGACATATTGCGTTTTGCAACTTGTAATTAAGAAAAGTGAAAAAAGAAGAAATCTGTTGAAAATTTTCATGCTACAATTTGCATAAAATTACAAATAAGAATTAACTTCGTACAATTAAATTACAATAAAATTATAAAACTATGGCATCATTTGAAGTAGTCGGCGCTTTGAAAGCAAAATTTGAAACTCAACAAGTAAGCGATAAATTTGCAAAACGGGAATTCGTCATCATGACGGATACAACTACACAATATCCTCAAGCAATTAATTTTCAATTAAGCCAAGATAAATGTGGCTTATTAGATTCATATAACGTAGGTGAAGAAATGAAAGTTTCATTTAATTTACGTGGGCGTGAGTGGTTTAACCCAACTAAAAACGTGACTCAATATTTCAATTCTTTAGAAGCTTGGCGTTTAGAGAAAGTAGCTGCAGGAACGCAAGCCGCTGCACCTCAACAACAAGCATACGCTGCTCCAACACAAGCAGAACCTGTTCAAAATGCAAGCGTGATGCCTGGTGCAGAAATTGCGGATGATTTGCCGTTCTAAATCGATTTTTGATATTCGATATAAGGATATTAAAATTATAAAATATTATCCCAAGAATTTTTCTTGGGATTTTTTTGCTTGAATACTATTTTTGAAATAGCATATCCGCATAATATGCAACTAAACCTGTGGCTAATAATTCAATGTTCTTTTTAAATCTCGTTCAGCATCTTTGGCTTTAATGCTGTCCCGTTTATCGTGCATTTTTTTACCCTTAGCTAATGCAATATCTATTTTTGCATAGCCACTTTCACTCATAAAAATTCGTAACGGAATGATGGTGTATCCTTTTTCTTTTGTTTTAGAAATGATTTTTTTGAGTTCCTTTTTATTCAATAATAAGGTACGATCACGAAGGGCAATATGATTGTTAGCCGTGCCAAAATTATATTCAGCAATATGCAAACTTTTAATGATCATTTCCCCTTTATCAATGAGGCAATAACTGTCATTAAAATTTGCTTTCCCTTGACGAAGTGCTTTTATTTCAGTTCCAAGCAAAACCATTCCTGCCGTGAACTTTTGTTCAATAGCATAATTAAAAGTGGCCGAGCGATTGGATATTTCCTTCATGATAGAGAGCAAATGTAAATTAAAATATAGGCTTACAAAAATGTAGTTTATCAAATAACTTACGAATAGCCTATTACTAACTCAATTTGCATAACTTATGAATAGATTGTATTTTCACACGCACAAAAATTGAGTAACAACATGTTAGAACACCATTTTAAATTGTTTAGAGATCAAACCATAGGCATCAATCAAACATTTTTGACTCCTTTTGGCGAAAAAAAAATGTTGTATGCCGATTGGATTGCCAGTGGGCGTATATATGCACCCTTAGAAAAAGTAATCAGCGAAACAGTGTTTCCTTTTTGTGGCAATACACACACCGAAACTTCGATAACAGGTACTTTGATGACCAAAGCCTATCATGAAGCTAAACAATTTATTAAAAAAGAAATTAATGCGAATGAAGAGGATATCTTAATTTTTGAAGGCTCAGGAATGACTGGTGGAATCAATAAACTACAACGAATGTTAGGTTTAAGAATTCCTGAACAATTGCATAAATATAATTGTGTTACGGAGTTAAAGCCCGAAGACAAACCCATTGTGTTTGTTACCCACATGGAGCACCATTCTAATCATACTTCATGGCTCGAAACCATTGCTGATGTAGAAATTATTAATCCAAACGAAACAGGCGAAGTAGATTTAATTCATTTTCAAGAATTAATCAATCAATACCAAGACAGAAAATTAAAAATTGCTTCTATTACAGCCGCTTCAAACGTTACGGGCGCAATTACCCCTTATTATTTGATGGCAGAAATGATACACCAAGCTGGTGGTTTTTGCATTGTAGATTTTGCTTGTTCTGGCCCCTATGTGCATATTGATATGCATCCTGCTAAAAAATCACAACAATTAGATGTCGTGCTTATTTCACCACATAAATTTTTAGGAGGCCCAGGCACTTCTGGCATTTTAGTGATGAATAAATGTTTATACAAAAATACCATTCCTGACAATTCTGGTGGAGGCACCGTAAAATTTACCACACCCTGGAAATTTCATCAATACACAGATAATATTGAGGAAAGGGAAGATGGAGGAACGCCAGCTTTTTTACAAGGCATTAAAACGGCATTGTGCTTTAAGCTCAAAAAGGAAATGGGTGTAGAAAACATGCTTAAACGAGAAGAAGAATTGTTAAAAAAAGTATTTACCCGTTTAAAGAAGATTGAAAATGTACATATTTTGGCTGGCAATATTGAACATCGCATTGGTGCGGTATCTTTTTACATTACAGACGTACATTTTAATTTAGGGGTAAAATTATTAAACGATTATTTTGGCATTCAAGTACGGGGTGGATGCGCTTGTGCTGGCAC
>CANHNT010000169.1 GCA_947461985.1 Bacteroidota bacterium
CTATATTTACATAAACGAAAAATACTTTTTATGTTTAATGATGATTTTTTCGAAGAAGATTTTCATGATCTTGATGATTTGTTAATTAAATTTAATAAAATTAAAAAAGGAGAACCTCATGGGCTAGTTTCTGAGGATGATTTTGAGTTTCTATTAGATTTTTTTGAATCGAATAGTGACAACGAAAATATTCAATTTGCGTATGAAGTATGTACAACCCTATATCCTTTTTCATCCTCTTTATTAATACGAAAAGCTGAGTGGCTTACGAATCATAAAAAATTTGGGCAAGCGCTTAAAGTATTAGACAGTTTAGATGAAATTGATCCTAAAAATATTGAAGCCGTTTTTTTAAAATCAGATATTTTGCTTGAACAAGGTAAATTTAAAGAAGCTTCCGAAATTTTAGAACTTAATGTAGATAATTTTGAGAGCGTTGATAAAATCGATATTTTATTAGAGCTTTCTGAAATTTATGACGAGTTGGAAGAGTTTGAAAAAGTTTTTGAAACACTTAAAAAAATTTTAGAATATGACTCAGCTAACGAAGAAGCCTTGATGCGTATATGTTTTTGGGCTGAAATTAATGGCAAACATGAAGAAAGTATCGAACTACATCAAAAAATAATTGACGAAACCCCTTATAACTCAATGGCATGGTACAACATTGGCGTTGCTTACCAAGGTTTAAAATTATTTGAAAAAGCAATTGATTCCTACGAATACTGTTTAGCCATAGACGATAAAATAGAATATGCTTATCGAAACATGGGCGATGCCTATATTCAACTCAAACAATATAATAAAGCCATAGAAGTGTTAGAAATGCACATGAGCATTGCTAAACCCGAAGATGTTATTTTAGAAGCTATTGGATATTGTTTTCATAAACAAAAACAATATAAAAAAGCTCGACAATATTATAGAAAAGCATCTCAACTAAATCCAAAAGATGACCAAATTTTTTATAAAATTGGAGAAACATACACGAAAGAATCTCAATGGGAAAAAGCAATAAAAGCATATTCGGTTGCACTTCATATTAACAAAGACAATGCTACGTATTGCATGGCATTGGGCAATTGCCTAATGGAAATGAATGCTGAAAAAGAAGCTTTGGTTTGTTTTTTAAATGCCATTCAATTAAGACCCGATTTAAAATCGACATGGGTTGCTTTAGTAAAAGCATTATATACTGCCAAATATCTGGATGAGGCTTTGTCTCAATTAGTAATTGCCGAAGCGCATTGTGGGCATAAAGTAGAGTTTGTTTATTTTAGAGCAGTAATTTTATTGGCCATGGGCAAAACTAAAGACGCTGTCATTCATCTTGAAGATGCTTTAACCGAAAATCCTTCAAAACAAACGGCATTAAAGGCTATCGAAAAAGAAATTATTCATCACCCTGTGTTTGCAGAAGTTTTAGTGCGTTACAAAAAGAAAAAATAATGATTGACATCGAATGGAAACGCTCTTGGGAGCAGTCTTTCATGATTTTCTTGCATTCATTAATATTTGTAATTTATATATTGAATTGATTTCCATTTTCTCATGGGATTAATTTATAAAATCGGTTTAGACTATTTTATAAATACAAATGGTATTACATTTACATTTCTGAAAATACAAGTACAAAATATCATTAAACGTTTTGAGCAAGAAGAAATCATTCATGATTTTTCAGCTGAATTTGTTGCGCCTTCTTCAGCGGTTTTATTAGGCATTAATGGTTCAGGAAAATCAACGTTATTGCAAATTATTTCTGGCTTCGTTTCTCCCTCAAAAGGAAGTATTATTTTTTCTCAAAATGGAAAAGAGCTAGATGCTGAAACTCGTTTCTCAACTGTTTCTTTTTGCGCACCTTATTTAGAAGTAATTGAAGAAATGACGTTGTTAGAATTTTTATCTTATCATTTTTCGTTTAAAAAAACAAACCATAAAGTGCAAGACATCATTGCTTATATTGGTTTAGAAAAAGCAACTAATAAATTTATTGCCAATTTTTCGAGTGGAATGAAACAACGGGTAAAATTGGCACAAGCTATTTTTGCCGATGCACCTGTTTTATTGTTAGATGAGCCTTGCACCAATTTAGATAAAGCTGGTATAGATTTATACAATAAAATGATTCAAGATTTTTGCAGTGAAAAAATAATCATTGTAGCCTCTAACGACCCCAATGAATATTCATTTTGTGCACATAAAATTAATGTGATGGATTTCAAACGCAACAAATAAAATATGTTAGACGACAAAAAAACAATTCGTGCATGGTCATATTATGATTGGGCGAACTCTGCCTATTCATTAATTATAACATCGGCCATTTTCCCTGCTTACTACACAGCCGTTGCACCACCATTCCTTCACTTTTTTGGGATTCAAATTTCTCGTTCATCATTAGCCTCTTATTCCATAGCGTTTTCTTTTTTATTGATTGCCCTGCTTTCACCTTTGCTTTCTTCTATTGCCGATTACAATGGAAATAAAAAAGTGTTCATGAAATTTTTCTGCTATGTGGGTTCAATAGCTTGTATGGCAATGTATTTTTTTGATAAAGAATTTTTAGGAAATTACTATGTTTGGTTTGGCATCATTTGTTCAGTGATTGCCTCCATTGGTTATTGTGGAAGTATTGTTTTTTACAATGCTTTTTTGCCAGAAATTTCCAGCAAAGAAAATCAAGATAACGTAAGTGCTAAAGGCTTTTCCATGGGATATATTGGGAGTGTTGTATTAATGATTATTTGTTTTGCATTCATTCTTTTAAACGATAATTTACATTGGGGATTAGGAACTATTCCTGTTCGTTTTTCTTTTGTTGCTGTTGGTTTATGGTGGTTAGGTTTTGCACAAATCACGTTTAATGGTTTAACTGAATCTCCTAAAAAACATCATGACCTTTCTAGCTCTTCTATTTTGAATGGATATAAAGAACTGCAATTGGTGTTTAAAAATTTAGCCCATACTCCATCATTGAAAAAATTTCTGTTGTCCTTTTTCTTTTACAATATGGGTGTTCAAACCGTGATGTATATGGCAACCTATTTTGCATCGGATGAATTAAAAATGGAAACAACTCAATTGCTATCGGTTGTTTTAATCATTCAATTGGTAGCCATTTTGGGTGCTAAATTATTTGCTTATATATCCACCAAAAAAGGAAATATTTTTGCTTTATTACTTTTAATCATCAGCTGGATAGGCATTTGCTTTGCTGCCTTTTTTGTAAAAACGGTTAACGAGTTTTATGGAATTGCATTTGCTGTGGGCATGGTTATGGGAGGCATTCAATCGCTTTCCCGATCAACATATTCTAAACTATTACCATTTACAGAAGATACTGCTTCCTATTTTAGTTTTTATGATGTTTGCGAAAAAATGGGCATCGTCATTGGTACATTGTCATTTGGATTGGTGGCAGACCAATTGGGAGGTATGCGAAATTCAACGATTGCATTATCCATTTATTTTATCATAGGTTTAGTCCTTTTACTTCGATTGTCAAATAAAGAATTTAACACACACCAACTCCTTTCAAAAGAAAAATAAAAAATATTCAAAATGATACTACATACAATTAACACAGGACTTTTTAAATTAGATGGCGGTGCAATGCATGGTGTGGTACCCAAAAGCATGTGGAACAAAGCCAATCCGGCTGATGAAAACAACATGTGTACTTGGGCAATGCGTTGTTTGTTGATGGAGGAAAACAACAAATTGATTTTAATAGATACAGGCATGGGCAACAAGCAAGATGAAAAATTCTTTTCGCACTTTCAACCCCATGGCGACGACACCTTAGAAAAATCATTGAATGCTTTAGGCTTTAGCAGCGATGACGTTACGGATGTTTTTTTAACCCATTTGCATTTTGATCATTGCGGTGGTGCCATTAAACGAGATAATGAAAAATTAATTCCTGCATTTAAAAACGCAATTTATTGGAGCAACGAAACTCATTGGAATTCAGCATTACAGCCCAATGCAAGAGAAAAAGCATCTTTCTTAAAAGAAAATATTTTGCCCATTCAAGAAAGTGGACAATTGAAATTCATTGACCACAAAGAAGGCATTTCATTTACCGACAATATGGAAATTCGTTTTGTGAATGGACATACCGACTCTATGATGTTGCCATTAATAAATTATAACGGACAAAAAATATTTTATTGTGCCGACTTAATTCCTTCGGCAGCGCACATCTCATTACCATGGGTTATGGGATATGATATGCGACCTTTAGATACACTCAATGAAAAACAAAAAGTTTTCAGCGAAGCTGTTGAAAATAATTGGCTCTTGTTTTTTGAACACGACCGAGTTAATGAGTTAGGCAGTTTGCAACAAACAGAAAAAGGAGCCCGACTGAACGAACTCCTTTTACTAAAAAACTTATAAATACCCTCCTTTGGAGGGCAGGGAGGCTTTTTAAGCTCCTATTTCAACTAATTCAATATCGAACGTTAAATCTTTACCAGCTAAATGGTGGTTGCCATCTAACACGATTGTTGTTTCTTTTACTTCAATAATTTCAACGGGTAAGGTATTTCCTTCTTGGTCATGCATTTCTAGCATCATGCCTGCTTCTGGTTCGCCCATTTCTGCAGGAATTTGCGCTCTGTCGAATTCAAAAACCATTTGGTCGTTTTTAGGACCATACGCTTCCATAAAAGGAATGTTTACGGTTTTCTTTTCGCCCACA
>CANHNT010000170.1 GCA_947461985.1 Bacteroidota bacterium
GGCTTCATAAGTTGCTTTTTTAAATGTTCCATTGTTTTGTTCTGCAAATACTAAAATCATTTTATATAAATGTTTACTTATTATTAAATTCTACTTTCTACTTTCTACTAAATTACTTTTGCTTCTTCGTGTAATAATCTAACTAGCTCGTCCATGTTGTTTTCATCAATCATTTTTACTCCTTGTTTTTGAATAGGCATTTCATACGAAATAATGGATGTCAATGCTTCGTCGGCACTTGCTGCTACCACATTTAATGGTTTCGTACGAGCTGCCATAATCCCTCTCATATTAGGTATTCGGGCTTCAGCCATACCTTTTTGACAAGAAATTACTAATGGTAACGCACAAGAGTCAGTTTCTTCACCTCCTTCAATTTCTCTATTTACAGTTGCTGTTCCAGCAGAAATATCTAATTTTGTAGCATGTGTTATGTATGGCAAATCTAATAATTCAGCCACCATTGCACCAATGCTTGCATTATGATAATCTATACTTTCTTTGCCTGTTAATACTAAATCATAGCCATTTGCTTTTGCATAATTTGCAATTTGAGTTGCTACAAAAAAACTATCATTGCTGTCAGCATCTACACGAACAGCCTCATCGCCACCTAAAGCCAATGCTTTACGAATTACAGGTTCTGCATCCGCTTTTCCTACAGTAATCAAGTGAACTGCTGTTGCAACACCTGTTTCTTTCAACTCTAATGCACGAACCAATGAGTACCATTCGTCATACGGATTAATAATCCATTGAATGCCAGCTTCATTTAATTTTGTGTCATTATCCGAAAATGCAACCTTTGTAGTGGTATCGGGCGCTTTTGTTATACAAACCAATATTTTCATGTCTATTACTGCTTAAATTGTGTTGCAAATATAATACAGAACATGTCAATTGGGTTCTTTAAAGAGGCATTATTTTTCAATAACCCTATAGATAAAATAAACGGGACTAATTTTTTATATGGCAAGTTTAAATAATACCGAATTTTAGATTGTTTTCACTCAATTAGAAATAGGTTGTTTTTTAAAAATATATCTATTCTTCTAAAATAGCTTTTCCAAATGTTTTTTCACCTGCCTCAATAGTCATTTTTAAATCATTTTCTTTTGGAGGAATAGGGCAGTTGTAGCCACCTTTATAAGCGCAATAAGGATTGTAACATTTATTAAAATCAATTAATAAATGATTGTTGAAAATGTCTTTTTCTTTAAAATCCAAATATCGTCCACCTCCAAACGTGGATACGCTATTCGTTTCATCTGTAAAAGGGATGAATAAATAATCTTCTAACCCTTTTGTGGTTTTTAATTGTGCACTTTGGTAAATAAATAATGTACAAGCTTGTTGTTTTAACGTAAATGTTACACTGCCAAACACATAATATTTTTTAATTTTTCCACTGTGGGTTAGCATGTCAAAACCTATTGTATCCGATATTTTTGTAAAATTAGTTTTTACGATGTAGGATGAATTAGCCGCATAAAATTGTAAAAATTTCAAATCTTCTTTCTTTAACGGGCTGTTTTCATCCGTCAAAAATTCTTTCTTATAATGTGCTCTGTGTTTTTCTATTTCAGCAGTAAAATTTTGTGCAAATAAGGTTTGTGTAGCACAACATAATATAAGAATTAAATATTTCATGCATCGAAAGTAATAAAAAAATCCTTCTCAATTTGAGAAGGATTTTTTATTGTAAAATGGGCACATTAATTAATGATGATGATGTGCTGAAGGTAATTTTATAAATTCTTCAGCATTTACGGTTGTTTCTTGTAAATTAACACGTTGTTCGATTGTAAAAAATAATTTATCAGTAATAATTCTGTTATATAATTCTTCTGAGAATTTTTTATCTTCTAGTTGTTTTTTTATTAATGGCTCAATCCAATCTGACTCTAAATCCATGCCAGACATTCCTCCGTATTGCCCAAAATAACTCATAATTTGTGCACGAGCAGCTTCATCCATTTCTTCATTTGTTACTTGCAATTTATTGTCTTCTATAATTTTATCTGAAATTAATTGCCAACGCATTTGGTGGTCAAATCCGCCAAACTCTTTTTCTACTTGTTCAGGAGATTTATATTGTTCTCCACCCACGCTCATCCAACGTTTCAAGAATGTTACTGGCAATTCAATAGGCGTTTCATGGACCAACCGTTCAAACAAATCGGTGTGCAATTTTGTTCGTGCTTGTTGGTTCCAATACATTTCAATTTCTCCTTTTAATACGTCTTTAAATGCCTCTATCGTTTCTAAACTTCTACCTGGATAAATTTTTTCAAAAAAGCTTGCATTTATTTCAGATTTGGTAACTAAACCAACTTTTACAATCAACATGTTGAAGCATTTATTTTTAGCGTCCTCATTCGTAGGATCTAAATTCAAATCTTTCATGATTGCAGGTAATAAATGGGCATCAAAATTATCTTTCAATGTAAACGTTACTACATCATTTGCTTTTTTGCCCATGAGCAGTGCTTGCAATGATGGTGAAAAATATTTGACCAATAAAGAATTGTCTTTTTTAATTCCTCCTTCAATTAAAATGCCGTTTGCATCGGCTTCTTCAAACACAACATTCAATACATTGTCTTCGCCAGTAACAGTTTCAGGATCAGTCATGTCACCTGCTTTATATTGTAATTTTTCAACTTCCTCGTTTACCATTTCGTCAGTAACGGTTACTTTATATAAAGGAACTGTAGTCGAACCATTTAATAAAGGCAGTGTATAGTCAGGTTTTGTGCCAATTTCAAACTCAAAAGTAAAATCTTCTGGGTTGTTCATATCAAAACGATATTGTTTTTGAGTTGCAGCAGGAATCGGTCTAGCAAATATTTCAGCTTTAACCGCATGTAAATGTTCGTCTAATTTTGTACCAGCCACTTTCAAAACTTCATCTCTGTAAAGCGAAGCACCATGCATTTTTTTTACCATGCCTAAAGGAACCATTCCCTTTCTAAAACCAGGAATAGCTGCATTTTTGCTGTATTGTTTAAGTGCTTTTTCAAACGTTGGCAAATAATCTTCTTTTGCTAATTGTACAATCACTTTTTCGTGATACTTTCCTATGTTTTCTTGTGTTACTGATGCCATAATGCTAAAATTGTTTTTGGATTTGAATTAAATTTTCAAGGGTGCGAAATTACAACTTTCAAACAATTTTAGGCTTTTTGCTTATTTTTTATTTTTAGTAGAAAATGGACTTATTTATTTAAGAACTAATGTAAGTTTGATAACTTAAAAAAACTTTAGATAAAGGGGATAATTAAAATTTATAAAAATGTTCAAAAAAAAATACCAGATTTTATAAAATTCAAAAATGTTAGCTTTTGTGTTTTAAATTATAAGGCAGGGTATGTAAGCTGTTATAAGCGATAATATAAAACTTTTAACTCTTTGTGTTTAAATATCCTACAACTAAAAACTTTTATCTATTTTTGCTAAATGGAAGCAACTACATTAACTCCAAAAGATTTTACGACTGACCAAGAGGTTCGCTGGTGCCCGGGTTGTGGCGATTACAGTATTTTAAAACAAGTACAAACCGTTTTGCCAACGTTGGGTTTGCCTCGTGAGCAGTTTGCCATCATATCAGGAATTGGTTGTTCTTCTCGTTTTCCTTATTACATGAATACTTATGGAATGCACTCCATTCATGGACGTGCAACGGCTGTTGCTAGTGGCTTGAAAATTGTTCGTCCAGATTTAAGTGTTTGGATCGTTACCGGTGATGGAGACAGTATGAGTATTGGTGGAAATCATTTGATACATTTACTTCGTAGAAACATTAATGTACAAATATTGTTGTTTAACAATCAAATTTATGGGTTGACAAAAGGACAATATTCACCAACGTCTGAGGAGCATAAAATTACAAAATCAACTCCTTTTGGAAGTTTGGATCATCCATTTAACCCAGGCGCATTAGCCTTAGGAGCAGATGCTACATTTATTGCTCGAAGTATGGATAGAGACGTGAAGCATTTACAGGAAATGATTCGTAGAAGCTATTCGCACCAAGGGACTTCATTTTTAGAAATTTATCAAAATTGCAACATCTTCAACGATGGGGCTTTTGAAATATATACCGAAAAAACATCAAAAGCAGGTCAGGCTTTGTTTGTAGAACATGGGCAACCCATGGTTTTTGGTGCTAATAAAGAATTTGGGATTCGTTTAAATGGTTTGAAACCAGAAGTGGTTGAAATTGGTGAAGGGTATAATTTAAATGATTTATGGATTCATGATGAAACAGATATTTACAAAGCACAAATTTTGACTAGAATGTTTGATAATCCTACAGAAGAAAACCATTTACCGCGACCTTTTGGCGTGTTTTATGCAGTAGAAAGAGCTTGTTATGAAGATTTAGTGACAGCCCAAATTCAAGATACCATTGATGCAAAAGGATTAGGTGATTTAGATGCATTAATTGCTGGTAAAGAAACTTGGACAGTGCTTTAATTGTACCTGATTAATGATTAATTATCAATACAATTTTAGACTTTGGCTTCTGATATTTTTGATATTTGGGGCAGCTTGTACCAATAAATCTGTTTGTCTTGAACCACAAACAGTTGCTTTAAGAGGAGGCTTTTATTATAATAATTCAGATACGAGTATTTCACTGAAAGACTCTTTTTTAACGAATGCAAATATCTACTTTGGACAA
>CANHNT010000171.1 GCA_947461985.1 Bacteroidota bacterium
CCTATTTATATCAGTGACATTCATGCGACAAAAATTTATTCGTTTGCAACAACTCCAGGAAAACACACAATCAAATATCGCTATTTCGATAAAACGGTTGAATTAAAAAATATCGATTTTGAAGCAAACACAAAACATATTTTTGGTATTAATGTAGATAGCATTAAAAAAATTAGAAGTCGTTTTGCCATTGTTGATTCTTTGACTATGTTGGAGCCAACTGCTGATGAAAAAAAATTATTATACAGTACACTTTTGTTGACTAATACATTCAGTGCAGAATTGTTAGAAGTGGTAAGTAAAGACTTGAATTTAAAAAATAAGATTTATTCAATGTCAGCAGTCACTCGATTAAATATTGATGGAGAAAGCTATTTTGTACAAGGATGCTTTCCTGCTAATAGTAAAGCTGATATTAGTGTAAATAATATACCCTTCAAATTAAAAACTGGTATTGAAACTGTTTATCATTACGACAATTTATTAAATGAATTTGTACCCAAACCATTGGGTGGAATTAAAGGTGCATTTTTACATTTTACAGAATCGCCAATTCAACTAAATTCTTTAAGATATTTAATTGTGCCTGATACGTTGTTACCTCAAGCCGAAGTTGCACCCATGAAATATAAACCAGAAACAGCAAAAGCATTACAAATAAAAGAAGAAGAAAATTTTTATCAAAATTATACTACTCGTATTCAAGATGGTTTTGTACGTTTTATTATTGACAACAAAAATGATACAAACTATATTAAATCTATGTGGATTATTAGTAGAAATAATTTTGAAGCATGTGACTATGTTCAAACAATTTCAAGAGGAAAAGCAGAATTTTATAGACGTGCTATTAAAGAACCATTTGATGTGTATTTATTTTACAATAAAAACAGCATGGCAATTTTGAAAAATCAAAAACATGATAATCAAAATGAATTTTACATCAATGCATCTTTATTGAAAACAGAAGCTTTTAGTAAAGAAAAAATTGAAGAGCCGTTGAAAATTTATGCTGAATTAAATGCAGTTCCCTTATTGCCTTTTTATGATGCACCTTTTGAATCGAAAGAAAAAATTAAACGTTCAGCAAAAGCAAGAAATAATATTTATTTGCATGGAATGATAACCGATGAAAGTCAAATGCCGTTGAATGGTGCGTTGGTTTATGTTGAAATCAATGGGAAATATAAATATGGTGCTGTAACGAATAACAATGGTTTGTTTGAAATTTTAGACATGATGCCAGCAACCTATCAAGTGAAAATTTATCATCCCGATTATTCTATTTCTCATTTTGAACCGATGCTGTTTGACGCCCACTCCGCGTTTGAAATCAACACATCTTTGAAAGCAAAAGGCTTGTATCATCCATTATTTGAAGTCGTTCAACCAGATTTTAGAATGATGGCTTACATTAGAAGTCAACAAGAAAATATTTTGAAAATTACCGTGCATGAAAAAGAAACTCGAGCTAATTTGGACAATGTGCAAGTGAGTTTGATCTATAATAATCAACCCATAAAAACATATACTATCAATCAAAATAATATTGAAATTCCTTTTCCTCGTTCAAAAGAAGCACGTTTATACTCGTTAGAAATCAGTAAACCAGGCTACACTTCGTTGAAATTAAACAACATTGAATTTACAGATAACTATACCTATATTTTAGAAACATTTATTGGTTTAGAAAAAAAAGAAATTTTAAAACGCAAAGAATTTAATGTGAATATGCAAGGGCAATTGCCAGAGATTGAGAAACAAAGAAAAGAATATGCTTCTTCTCAAGAAGATCCATCAAATACACCTCCACCTTATCCTAATTCAAGAAAAGACATAGAATATAAATCCGTTGGATCTGCTACAACATATAATTACGCTCCAATGCAAGCTGGCACTTATCAAAATAATTATACATCAAGTAATATTGATATAGGTGGTGATAGATTAAGTGGAACTCAATATATGATAGATGGAATACAAGTAAGTGGGAAAAATAGATTAGCGGTTTCATATAGGGATGAATTTAAATTAAAAGAAAAAACTTCTTACGCTGATGCATCCATGATTGATCAAGTAATTAGCAATAAAAATGCTTCTACGATTCGTAAAAAAATGAGTGATGTTGGTTATTGGAAACCAAATATTATTACCAATAAAAATGGTGTGGCTGCGTTCACTGTAAAATTACCTGATAACATTACAGCTTGGAAATCGTATTTTGTAGGTGTAGGAAAACACTGGTTACATGGCGTTGATGAAGCCGAAACCAAAGTGTATAAACCTTTGCAAACAATATGTTTAGTGCCTTCTTATTTTTATAAAAATGATAAAGTAGAAGCTAAAATAAAATATCAAAATTTAATGGAAGATGCTTTGACGATTCAATCGAAAGTGAGTGTAAATGGGATTGAGAAAGTTAATAAAAGCGTGAATATCAAAAATACCTACATGGATAGTTTGTTGATTGAAGCCAACCAAAAAGACACCATTGCATTTGAAGGCGGTTTAGTTTACAAAGAGAAATATAAAGATTTTGAACATTATGACATTCCTGTTTTATCTACTGCTATGAGGTATTTTTCTAATCAAAGTTTGATGATGGAAAAAGATTCTGTTTATGAATTAAACATTGAACCGAACACTAAAGGAAGCATTATTTTTAATAATTCATTATATGAAAAAGTGGTTGCAACTGTAGATGAATTAAATAAATATGAATATGGTTGTGTAGAACAAACAGCTTCTAAATTAGCTGCTTTGTTGGTGAAGGATAAAATTCAAAAACAATTAAAAATAAAATCAGCTAACAATAAAGACATCAATAGTTTGTTGGCTCGTTTAGCTGACATGCAAAACTTGGATGGTAGTTTTGGTTGGTGGAGAAAAAATTCGAGCAATGATAGAATGACTATTTATGCGATGGAAGTTACTTTTAAAGCACTGAAAGAAGGCTACATGAATAATGTATTTAATGCTGCAAGAGATTATGTGACCGACCATTATAAATATTTCTCTGAATCAGATAAATTATATGCATTTAACGTATATGCAGTGCAAGCAGGTACTTACCATTCAAGCATTAATGATACTTATACAAAAATTAATACAGAATTTTTAAATACAACTGATAAAATTTATCATTTATTAAATCGAAAAGCAAGAAATGAAAATGTAACGAAAGAAGAATTATATGCGGTGTATTTAGAAATGAACACCAAAGTAAATCGTGTGTATTATGACAATTTCTTTTATGATTCTAAATCAGATTTATTTAAAGCTTATACACTTTTTAAAAATACTCCCCAAGCTTCAGAGTTCATTGCTCAATTTAAAAAGAAATTAGTAAATGGTCAGTTTGATAAAAACTTAAATACTTTTTCAAAAGCAAAAATGATAGAAGCGTTGATGTTAGATGCTATGACGGATACGTCAAAACCAATACAGTCAACATTGACAATAAACGACACATTGAAAATAAATTCATTCCCTTATACAATCAATATTGCGCACAATAATTATAAAATCAAACATGTAGGTGGTGATGTTTTCTTAAATACATCAGAAGAACATTTTAACGAAAATCCTACTATACATGATTCTGTTTTTTCAGTAAGAACTTCATTTAAACAAAATAACAAAGAGGTTTCAGAAATAAAAGCTGGTGTAGCTTGTCAATTTGATATTGATATTCAATCGTACAAATCAGGAGAAAATGTGATGATAGAAATTCCGATTCCTTCGGGCATGAAGGTCGCTCAAAAAACAAGCAACTTTGGCAAAGGTGATTATGTGGAGTATTATAAACATAAAGTAGTTTACTATTTTGAAAAATTACCAATGGGCATGAAACATCTTTCAATACCAATGATGCCATTGTTTAAAGGAGAGTTTGTATTGCCTGCAACGAAAGCTTCTTTAATGTATTATCCTTTTGTATTTGGCAATAGTTTGAATAAGAAAGTGGTGATTAAGTAATTTAATGATTTGCTAGTCGGTCGCTTTTTTATATTTAATGATGAAAAGTTGAAGAAAAAAATGCCCTTGAAGTGTGCGACGCAATTGCGATGCTAATAGTATCAGGCTTTGATACCAAAAAAAATTACATCCCTGGATTTATGCTTTTTAATGGAACTCGAATCGCTTTGATTCGATGATAGTCTGGCTCATCTTCATTGTTATTACAAGTAGATTGGCAAGGATCAAAACCATCAATTGAATAGGTTACCAAAAGCTCGTCATTGCTCGTAAATTCAGGATGAATAGTTGGTTGTTTGGTTGCTGAAGTCACCGTGCCAATTTTATCTTGAATGGTATAAATTTGTGTGTGATTTAAAAATGGACCATACGGATAAGATGCTATTTCTGAATAAATATGAGTGCCTTGATTGCACATAAATGCAGCATCTTGTGTAATCAGTACAAATTGGTTTCTAATTTTTCTAATCGTGAAGTTTTCAGCCGGAATTTGAGTAACTGAAATTGCATTTTGTGCATAATTAACCCATTGATCTTTTGCATAAAACACCCAAGTTGAATAGGGATTATTCATCGGAAATCGAGCTAAACAAACATCATTTTCACCAGTTGGTTTCATATTTTTAAGTCCATATATATAACAAAAACCAATGGCAGTATCTACCATAATATTATATCCATAAATAGTATTGCTTAACGACATAGA
>CANHNT010000172.1 GCA_947461985.1 Bacteroidota bacterium
CTGTTGCCATTTTTTTTGAATTTTAAGGTTAGTAAATAAAAGAACTTTATAAATACAAATATATAAAATATTTATTTATAATTACAAAATAGATACTAAAGTTTTTTGTTTCGTTTTTCTAAACGTAACTGTACCATCATTCAAAGCAAATAATGTAAAATCTTTACCCATTCCTACGTTTTCACCAGGATGATAAACAGTACCTCTTTGACGAACAATAATGTTACCGCTAATAGCAGCTTGTCCACCAAATAATTTTACGCCTAAACGTTTGCTATGAGAGTCTCTACCGTTCTTTACACTACCTTCACCTTTTTTATGTGCCATGACAATTTATTTTTTTTGTTGTATGAAAATTTATTTACTTAAATATTACAATGAAGTAATTTTTACTTGAGTTAATGCATCACGATGTCCGATTTTTTTCGTGTACCCTTTTCTACGTTTTTTGTGAAAAGTAATTACTTTATCGCCTTGTAAGTGATCTAAAATTTCAGCTTTAGCACTTCCAACGTTCATAGTAATAGAACCTTCGTTTGATGTCATTAATATTTTTGCTTCTACTGCGTCTCCAACATTGCCTGCTAAACGATGTACAAATATTTTGTCATCTTGTTTTACTTTAAATTGTTGACCAGCGAATTCTACTATTGCGAACATATCCTATTTTTTTTTGGAGTGCAAAGATAAGTAAAATTTCTTTTCCACCAAATCAATGATGGATGTTAATAATATTTTATTAATTGTATTGATTTTGTATTTTATGTTTAAAATTACGTTATATCTCAATGTTATCAATAATTACAACTAATTAAATGCTGTTATATTAAAAATAAATAAATTTAAAAAAAGGATAAAAAAGTTTTAAAATGATTATGTTCAACTAAAAAATACTCAAATATGCCAGATGTATTCGTTTTATAATATATATTTTTTATAACTATACAAATAAAAAACGGATGTAATAAGTAGTATTTAAAATCCTATTATGGCTTAATATGGACTCAAACTTAAAGTGGAATGAACAGGATACAATATATTATCGCCTCCTCTTTATCATAAATCTTCTATAAAATCTTTACTTTTGCAAGAATGGGAATAAAATCAGTTTTAGCAAAACCGTTAGCTTCGTATATTGCAAAATCAGTTGAAAAACAAAAATTGAATGCATTAGAGGATCAACAGAAAATTTTTCTTTCGTTGATGTCTCAAGCGCAAGTTACCGAGTTTGGGAAAGAACATAATTTTAATCAAATAGCTTCACATGATGAGTTTAAACAAGCTGTTCCCATTAGAGATTACGAACTTTTTAAGCCCTACATTGAAAAAATTAAAGAGGGTAAACAAAATATTTTATGGAAAGGGAAGCCCATTTATTTTGCCAAAACAAGTGGCACCACGAGTGGTGTAAAATATATCCCTATCACTAAGCAATCTATTAGTAATCATATAGATACTGCTCGAAATATGCTATTAAATTATATGCATGAGACAGGAAATACACAATTTGCCGATGGTAAAATGATTTTTCTTTCCGGTGCACCTACCTTGGAGCGAATAGGAGGAATTCCTACTGGCCGTTTGAGTGGAATCGTCAATCATCATGTTCCACAATACTTGCGCAGCAATCAGTTGCCAACCTACACAACCAATTGCATTGAAGAATGGGAAGAAAAACTAGATAAAATTGTAGATGAAACCATTCATCAAGACATGACATTAATAAGTGGAATTCCACCTTGGATGCAAATGTATTTTGATAGATTACATGAAAAAACAGGAAAAAAAATGAAGGAACTATTTCCCAATTTTTCTGTTTTGGCACATGGTGGTGTAAACTTTCAACCCTATAAATCAAAATTATTAGAAAGCATAGGCGGTACTATTCATACATTAGAAACATTCCCAGCCAGTGAAGGGTTTTTTGCCTATCAAGATGCGCAAAATGAAGAAGGCCTTTTGTTAAATACAAATAGTGGTATATATTTTGAATTTGTTCCTGCAGGTGAAATATTCGATGAACATCCTACACGATTATCATTAAAGGATGTTGAATTAAATAAAAATTATGCTTTAATCATCAATAACAATGCAGGTTTGTGGGCATATAATATTGGAGATACTGTAAAATTTGTTTCATTAGCACCCTATAGAATAGTTGTTACGGGCAGAATAAAACATTTTATTTCGGCATTTGGTGAACATGTTATTGCTGAAGAAGTAGAGCATGCATTATTATCTGTAGCAAAAAGACACAATATTCATATAACAGAATTTACGGTTGCGCCAAACATTGCTCAAGACAAAGGAAAAAGCTATCACGAATGGTTTGTTGAGTTTGAAAACAAACCCAATGATATATTGTCATTTTCATTAGAAGTTGATCATGCACTTCGGGAGAAAAATATTTACTACGATGATTTAATAAAAGGGAATATTTTACAACCTCTAATTATTCGTTCATTACCTAAAAATGCTTTTATCAATTATATGAAAAGTATAGGTAAGCTGGGTGGGCAAAATAAAGTTCCTCGTTTGAGTAATGACAGAAAAATTGTAGAGGAAATGAAGTTTAACGATTGATTTAATTACAATAAATTAATAGAGTTTACATTTGTTTTAATATTGATTTATTATGAAAAAAATTATTTTCCTACTACTTTTTGTTTTTTCTCAAATATCACTTTTTGCAAAAACGCTTGATCCTCAAAAGTTTGGAATTATTCCTAATGCTGGAAAAAATTTAACAGATAACTTTATAGCACTTTCAAATTTAATAAATAAAGAAGGTGGAAATATCACAATAGTTATTCCTAAAGGCATTTATATCATTGGAAAACAATCTTTAGGAATAGATGGAGTTTATTTAGGAGGGTATGATATTTTATCTCTTAAAAATTGTAATAATGTGAAAATATCAGGACAAAAAGGAACAAAATTTGTTTATGCAAACAATTTAAAATTCGGTTCTTTTAATCCACAAACTGGGGAATCTCACCCTACAAAATTGCCTTTTTATGACAAAAAATACATTGCTCAAATTGGATGTGCTTTAAGAACTACTAATTGCAATAATGTTGAATTTAACAATATTGAAATTGATGGAAATGTTGTTAATACGAGTATAGGTGGACAATGGGGTGACACTGGTTACCAACTATGGCATTATGGTGTGTACATCTCAAATTCTAAAAATATTACGTTAAACAACATCAATGTTCATCATTTTGCTTTAGATGGAATATCTGTTTCAGGTTCAGGAAAAGAAGAAATGAATATTACAATTAGTAATTGCAAATTTGAATATAATGGACGACAAGGTTTTTCGTGGATTGGCGGAAAAGGAGTACTTGCTTCTAATAGTAAATTTAATCATACAGGAAAAAGTAAAATACAATCTTCTCCAGGTGCTGGATTAGATATTGAAGCTGAAGGAGGTAATGAAGCAAATAATGGGCGGTTTGTCAATTGTGAATTTGTTAATAATACAGGATGTGGTATGGTTGCAGATTCTGGTCCTAGTAAAGATATAGCGTTTACAAACTGTACTTTTATTGGTGTAAATAATTGGAGTGCTTGGGTGCAAAAACCCAGTTATACTTTTAACAAATGTACTTTTAATGGTTCTTTTGTACATGGTTATATTACAACCAATTTTAAAGAAGCAACAAAATTTTATAGTTGCATATTTGAAGATAAAAAATACAAAGGACAGGAAGTTTATGGTGGATTTTTATTAGAATCAGATGGAAGAAAAAAAATGATTTTTGAAGATTGTACATTTACTACTAACAGGAAGAAAGTGATGTGGTTTAATGCAGTGTTCACAAATAATGATGAAGAAAAAGCAGTTTTTAAAAATTGCACTATTAATGTAAATAATACAAACTTAGTTCAAGGAGATTTTTATACGGTTATGCGTAAAATGATTTTAGAAAACTTGACGTTGAATCAAAATTTCCCTAAAGAAAAAAAATATTATTTTAATGAAGATAATAACGTGAAAAAGGGTGTAAAAACAAACATTCTAAATAAATAATAGTTTCTAATTATATTTGTAACATATGTGTGGCATTTCAGGTTTTATAGATTTTACAAACAAAACAGACATGTCTGTTTTAAAAAAAATGAATGATACAATGTATCATCGTGGGCCTGATGGTGATGGTTTGAAAATATATAATACACCTAATGCTACCATAGGTTTTGGTCACAGAAGATTAAGCATTATTGATTTATCAGTAGGTGGTAGCCAACCAATGGAATATAAACAATTTCATATTGTTTTTAATGGCGAAATTTATAATTACAATGAAATCAGAAACGAACTCATTGAAAAAGGACATGAATTTCATAGCCATTCTGATACCGAAGTTATTTTACATGCATATGAAGTTTGGGGTTTAGATTGTATTCATAAATTTATTGGCATGTTTGCTATTGTTTTACACGATAGTGAAAAAAATGAAGTCCATTTTATTAGAGACAGAGCTGGTATAAAACCGTTGTTTTATTATTGGTATAATGATTTGCTACTATTTGCTTCTGAATTAAAAGCGATTGTTGAACATCCTCATTTCAAAAAAGAATTAAACATAAATGCTGTAGGAAGCTTTCTTCAATATGGCTATGTACCCAATCCACA
>CANHNT010000173.1 GCA_947461985.1 Bacteroidota bacterium
CAATCAGTTGTTTTTCTTTAAAGGGTTAAGCTTAACATCACCCATTCACGCCTCCCTCATGATGCTCTCAACTCCCATTTTAGTCAGTGTATTTGCTGCCGTGGTACTCAAAGAAAAGTTTTCAAAGCTCAATGTATTTGGATTGGTATTAGGTATTTTTGGAGCCGCATTGCTCGTTACTATAGCCGCAAAAGACAAAATGGCCATTAATCCTATTTTGGGAGATACCTTCATTTTTTTGAATGCTTCATCGTATGCCATTTATATGATTATTGTGAAACCATTGATGCATAAATATCGACCGATAATCGTTATCCGATGGGTTTTTTTAATCGGTAGTTTATTTGTTTTCCCGTTCGGCATTCAAGATTTTTTAGCCATTCCTTGGGCATCATTTACTATAAATAACTATTTAGCAGTAACCTTTATTGTCCTTGGTGTTACCTTCTTTACGTATCTATGGAATATTTATGCCCTCAGAATCCTAAGCCCAGCCATAGCAGGGGCCTATATTTATATTCAACCTTTATTTGCAGCAATTGTTGCAATATTGTTTTTGGGTGAAGAAATGAGCATGACAAAAGCCCTAGCCGGCATCTTAATTTTTGTAGGGGTATATTTTGTAAGTAAAAAAAATAATTGATTATTTTATTAATGCTCATTGCCTATATCATTGTTCATCGCAATTGAAAAGGGATACATAAATAAAAAAATCCGAAGTGTTTTACTTCGGATTTTTTTAGAAAAAGACATTATTTATTATCTGTGGTAAAAACGTTCTTCAACAATAAATTCGCCATCCCATTTTTGTACAGCTACTTGGCTAATCTTCATTCGCACATCATTTTGGAAGGTAACGTCCATCCAATTTTCAATCAAAACAGTTTTGTTTTCTTCATCAGCAGCTATTGAATCAATTCCTGCACCATGCACTTCTTTTACCGATTCTAAAAACTTAATTTCATAATCTCTGTTAATCGATTTTCCTACTCTAGCTTCTTCTCCAATTTCTGTCATCACAACATCTTCGTGGTAATATTTATCAAATGCTTCTAATAATTGACCAGAAAAAATCATGTCGTAAACTGCTTGCGCTTTTTGTTTGTATGTCATATTCATTTAAAATTTAGAATGCAAAGTTAGGTTGTAACCAATAGGTAATTTGTGCTATTTGGTAAAATTTATTGTGATTTATGTCAATAAATTATCAATCACTTGGCTATACCATATATGCTCTAAAGCCAATACGTTTTTTGCCACCTCTTTCGCATCTTCAAATTCACTTACAGGTATTTTCTTTTGTAGAAGAATGGTTCCTTCATCATAATTTTCATTCACCATATGAATGGTAATACCCGTTTCGGTTTCTTTGTTATTCACTACGGCTTCATGTACAAAATGACCAAACATTCCTTTCCCTCCATATTTAGGCAACAAAGCAGGATGAATATTGATAATTTTTCGAGGAAAAGCCTGCACTAAAAAATCAGGTATTTTCCATAAAAATCCGGCTAATACAATTAAATCCGGTTTATAAACGTCTAAAGAATCAATAAAAACAGGCGACGTAAAAACTAACTTGTCAACTAACATCACATCAATATTAAATTCTTGAGCAATATCAATTACGCCTGCTCTCGATTTATTAGTTACTATTAAAGGAAAAGATACATCTTTTCTATCTTTAAAATAATTGAGAATTGCGCTCACATTGCTTCCTCCCCCTGTTGCAAATAAAATTATATTTTTCACATTGCAAATTTATATAATTCTATTCATGTTATAAATATCATTTTTTATTGAATACTATGAATGTATTGCAGCAACGATTGAAGAGAAAATCCTTTTTGCTTGCTTTGAAGCAAAAAGATTGAAACGAAAAGCGTGTGTGCTGCCCAAAAAGTTCTTTTAATAAATATTTACTTTACTTTTTTATTTGTTCAATCATCAAACATATTATAAGATCTTCTAAAGAAAACATTCTACATTATTATTAAATCAAACTATGGTATTTTTAAATGAACTTACATCGCTTGTATGGTTAATTAACAAAGCCTCATTATTATTATTCCATTTTTATAATTATCAATTTAATATCGGTATAATCAAAATACATCTTTAAATTTGCGCCCTTATGAGACAAGAAATTGCAGAAATATTAAAAGGAGAACAAGTAGATTATACAACTACTGTTAAAGGTTGGGTACGAACTTTTCGTAACAATCAATTTATAGCGTTGAATGATGGCAGCACCAATCATAATTTACAAATCGTAGTAGAATTAAATTCTCAAGACGATGCCTTGCTAAAACGAATAACTACAAGTGCTTGTATTAGTGCTACAGGTAAAATAGTGGCTTCACAAGGAAAAGGGCAAACGGTTGAGTTAATAGCGGATACCATAGAAATTTTAGGAGACAGTGATGCCGAAAAATATCCTTTACAACCCAAAAAACACAGCCTCGAATTTTTAAGAGAAATAGCACATCTTCGATTTAGGACGAATACGTTTGGAAGTGTTTTTCGCTTACGCAATGCCTTGATTTTTGGTATTCATAAATTTTTCCAAGAACAAAATTTCTTAAATATTCATTCTCCCATCATTTCGGCTAGTGATGCAGAAGGTGCAGGCGAAATTTTTAGAGTAACTACTTTAGATTTAGATAAATTACCCAAAACAGAAGAAGGAACGATAGACTATAAACAAGATTTTTTTGGCCGCAGTGCAAATCTTACTGTAAGTGGACAATTAGAAGCAGAATTGGCTGCCATGGCGTTCTCCAAAGTATATACATTTGGTCCAACTTTTAGAGCAGAAAACTCAAACACAACTCGACATTTAGCTGAGTTTTGGATGATAGAGCCAGAAGTTGCTTTTAATGAATTAAAAGAAAATGCCGATTTAGCCGAAGCAATGTTGAAATATGTTATTCAATATGCAATGGAAAAACATGCAGATGATATTGCATTTTTAGATGCTCGTTTGGCTGAAGAAGAAAAACAAAAACCAACCAACGAACGGGCAGAATTTGGATTAATTGAGAAACTAAATTTTGTATTAAACAACGACTTTGAGCGCATAACTTATACAGAAGCAATAGATATATTATTGCAATCGCCGGCTTATAAGAAAAAGAAATTTCAATATGATGTTAAATGGGGTATTGATATGCAAAGTGAACATGAGCGTTACTTAGTAGAAAAACATTTTAAAAAACCAGTAATCGTAACTGATTATCCAAAAGATATAAAAGCGTTTTATATGCGTCAAAATGATGGTTGCGAAGCAGGACGAGAAACGGTAGCCGCGATGGATATTTTAGCGCCAGGCATTGGAGAAATTATTGGTGGTTCGCAACGTGAAGAGCGTTTAGAAAAGCTAGAACAACGGATGAATGAAATGCATATTCCTACTAAAGAAATGTTTTGGTATTTAGATACTCGACGTTTTGGAACCTGTAAACATGCTGGTTTTGGATTAGGTTTCGAGCGATTAGTGCAATTTGTTACTGGAATGGGTAATATTAGGGATGTAATTCCTTTCCCAAGAACTCCTCAAAACTGTGAATTTTAAAGGCTTTTAGAAAATAAATAAATAAAATCAAATTTATATTAAAATAAAATTTGTAGAATGTAAATTTTTCCTATTTTTGCACTCCAACAAGATTCTTCCTTAGCTCAGTTGGTTAGAGCATCTGACTGTTAATCAGAGGGTCTCTGGTTCAAGTCCAGAAGGGAGAGCAAAAGCCTCAACATCGTTGAGGCTTTTTTATTATTATGTTTGAAAAAATAAAAAACAATAAGAACTTTCTCCTTATTGGGCTTACGTTGAGCATGCTTACTTGGGGGTTAAGTTGGCCCAGTGCTAAAATGTTGATGCAATATGGTAAGCCATTAGAAATTGCTATTATTCGTTTTTTCTTTACGGTGTTAAGTATGTTTTTTATTTTAAGCTTTGCAAAAATAAAATTCACGATTACCAAACAAGGACTTCCTTATTTAGTGGCTTCATCATTGTTAGTTGGTGGTTACAGCATTTGCTTTTTTAATGGCATTAAACACGGTATGCCAGGCGCAGGAGGAGTTTTAGTAACTACCATGACTCCTTTGATTTCATTTTTATTGAGTGTAGTCATTTCTAAACGGAATTTGCGTCAAAAGGAAATAATAGGGTTGGCATTGGGCATTTTTGCTGGATTTTTTCTTTTAAAAATTTGGTCTAATTATTTACATTTATTTGAAAGTGGCAATTCATTTTTCTTGTTGTCTACCGTTTTATGGAGCTTTTTAAGTCGATTTACAGCCAAATCAAGCAACTATGGCTCTCCTTTAGCATTTACTTTTTGGATGAATGTTGGTTGCATTGTTTTCTTATTTTTCTTTATCAATCCTGTCGCAGTTATTACAATCCTTCAAAAAGGAGATGCTCATTTTTGGACAAATATGATTTTTAATTCTGTCATTAATACAGGAATGGCAACTACTTTTTTCTTTTATGCAACCTCAAAAATGGGTGCTGAAAAAACAAGTAGTTTTATATACATTGTTCCATTTGCTGCAGCCCTTTCTTCCTTCTTTTTTGTAAATGAAATTATTTATTGGAATACGATAGTCGGTGGTTTATTAGG
>CANHNT010000174.1 GCA_947461985.1 Bacteroidota bacterium
CCATTGTGAATATCTAAATAATCTGGATCATTTGGATGCGCTACATATTCATAATCTTCTCTGAAATAACCATTAAAAAAAGTTTGTGTGCCAACAACCTGTCCTACCGAAGGACCATTTGTTCTTGTTGTTTGTGTTTTTAATTGATAGCTCGATTTCATTCTGGTAATTCCACCTGTTGCATCTAAATTTTTATAGGCATAAGCACCATAAATGGGGAAACCATCATATGCAAACCCAATTAAAGGTGAGTGTATCGCTGTATTAATTTTATATAGACCATCCGCATCATATAAATTACAAACAGTTGAAATAACCGTTAAGTCTAAATCATAAGCACTTGGATTTTGATGATGATGATAATTGCCCATAGCAGGATGTCCTTTGCTGCAATCAAAGCCAGGTTTTTCAGCTGGTATTGCGTCACGATTCCAATCTTGAACAGCACCCATTCCACCTGAACAAGGAGGATTTCCGGGCCCACCACATAAAGCACCAGTCGCATTATTCCAAGCAACTCCATCTCTGTAATCAAACAATGCTACTCCATTTATAAACAAACCAATATTTCCACCATTGGTTGCGGTTGGCGTTCCTGTATGTTGTGTAGGCTTCAATGACACTTTAAAAATAGCATTCTGAGCTTGTGCTTGTGAAGGATTTCCATCTTGAAACGGACCTGTAGGATATGCTGGAACACCTTTTGTAGAAACATAAACCCAATCGGTAGAATATTCAACTTTTTGACAGTTAACTAAAATATTATTGGGGATGACCGTAGAACCGCCTGCTACCGTATAATAGCTTCCTGTTAAGGTATTATTTTGTAACCAAGTAGTAATGGCAGGATTCGTTTGTGCATTTGCGGTTGATAGAGCAAATGTAATAAGGAGTGTTAATTGAAGTTTTTTAAGCATGAATTTTTATTTAATGAGTTAGACGACGAATCATTGTTTATCCTTCGTTGTCGTTAAAATATTTTTAGGAAATTGATAAGCACGATTATATAAAAAATGACGGTCGGTTAAAGTCAATAAAAATGCAATTAAATCTACTTTTTCATTGGATGTTAAAACAATAGCCTTTTTTAATTGATTGGGTAAATTTTTGTATGGTTGAACAGTTGAAGTATAATGAGTTATCACTTCTGATAATTTTTTAAATCGTCCATCATGCATGTATGGATATGTAAATTCAATATTTCTAAGCGAAGGAATTTTAAAAACTAAACTATCATTCACGTTCTGCGTAATTTTCATTCGACCCATATCATTCAATGTTTCATCTACTATTAAACCATTAGTAACCAATTCATTATTGGTAAACAAAGGTTCTGCATGGCAGCTGGCACAGTTTTTTTGAAATAAGTGATAGCCCTTTTTTTCTTGATTGGTAAATGTTGATTGATGATTCATCACACTATCGTATTTTGAATGATAACTTTGAATTGTTACCAAAAATTGAGCAATGCATTTCAATGTTTTTTCACCAGTAATCATTGAATCATTGTAGGCGGCATAAAATAGTTTTTTATACAAAATAGATGCATTCAGCTTTTCCACAACATGTGTAATGGTTTCATCCATTTCATCTTTATTATGAATGGGAGCTAAGGCTTGTGCATCTAAATGGTTGATAGCACCATCCCACATCAGTTTTTTGCTCCATGCTAAATTAAATAATGCAGGTGCATTTCGGGTGCCTATTCTGTTATTAATGCCATGGCTCAAAGCATGGTCGGTATGCGCAAATGCCGTATAACTTAAATGGCAACTTGCGCATGATGTTGTACTGTCTTTACTCAATATATTATCATAAAAAAGTGCACGACCGATGTTTATTTTTTCTTGCGTTAATTTATTTTTCGTAAAATCATACGTAGGTTTTTGCCAACCTTTCGGAATCACAAAAAGAGGTTCTATTGTTTTAAATGAAACGAACCCAACGAAAATAATGAACAATAAATAAATTAATTTTCTCATTGTATGCTAAATAGTAATGACAATTTATTCGCAATTTCTACAGCCTCTTTACAAGGTTGCATAATTTCATTTTGTGTTGACAAATTGATTTGTTCAATCAGTTTTTCGACATCCAAATTTATTTCTAATGGCTTCTTGTTATTTATTTTTAATGAAATTTTTTGAAGGGTAGCCAACCCGTTTTCATATCCACCGATGTGAAATTGAAAAGCATTGTTTCTAGTTTTGCAAAATGTGCTTTTGCCTTCTATTTTAAAATTGATATACCCGTTTTGCCAAGTCCAATACATGCCTTTTGTTGGGTCTAAATCTCCTCCTTGCACTCCAGCGTAATTGGTTGCACTGTCTATTCCTATATTAAAAGAAATTTCGTCAAACTCAATACCATCAGGCATATTATCCAAGTCAATTATTTTTGAAGGACTATTTTCTTCATCTATTAAATGAACGCTCTTTTTCTCTTTCCAAACTACTTTTTTATTTTTCAAAAATTGAATCGATGAAATATAATATTTAAACGTTTGTATAGAAACAGTATCCTTATTTTTCAAGATATAATTTTCATTAAATACCAATGGTTTATTTGTAAATAAATGATGAAAAACTAATTTGTTTTTTTGTTGAGCAAAAAGAGGAGTCGAAAGAATACAAAAAAAGAATACAAAAAAAAATCGCATTACCTATTTCGTTTTGGTGGTGGTGCAGGCGAAAACAACTTGGCTAACTCGGTTGTCAATTCATTATAAACTGGCAGTTGTTGTGGTGTACATATCGATTTTATAGCTGCAAAATGATTAATATGAATATGCTCTATTTGATTTTGTATGTTGTTTATTTCCAAAATAATACTATCATTTAATGCGACATTGGTTTCGTTTTTTAAATTGCTGTACAAGGTGTTTTTTAAATCCATTAATTGATGTTGTGCAGGATTTATTCCATTGCGATGAATTTTAATTAAGCTATCGAATTGTGCAATTTGCGTTTGGTTGAAATGCAATTTTTCAATAATTAAATTTCTGTTTCTTGCTGGGTGTGGACGTTGGTTGTTACTTTTAAACATAAAAAATAGCAGACCAATATTGATTAAAAATAAAATCAATGCCAATGCACCGTAGAGTTTAATTTTATTGTTCATTGTAAAAATTATCGTTGTTTAAAAGATTCATATTTTTGGCTAAGGATGAAACCTCATTCATTTGCGGCTTTTTTGCTATCGTAAAAACATTTAAACACAATAAAATAAATACTGTAGCAGCAATTGAGAACACCCATGGAGTTGAAATGCTATTTATTTTATCAATTTCAATTTTTTGTTGAATTCGAGTAATCAAAAACGGAGAGGCATCCACTTCTTTAATGTTGTTCAATATATCCAATGTTTGTTCCATTTCGTTCATTATATTAGACGATGCTTTTTTCATAATCCTTCTTTGTTGTTTAAATTTTTAAATACGTTGTTTTTAGCCCTCACAATCAATGATTCTACTGCCTTAGGGGTAAGGTTCATGATTTCGGCTACTTCCTTTTGTGATTTTTGCTCTATTTTACTTAATATGAGTGCAGTTTTTTGTTGATCATTCAATTTATTAAGCGCTGAAAATATAAGCTGAACTGCTTGTTTTTGCTCCAATTCAATACCTGGATGATTAAAAGAATGTGCCTGCATCGTTTCCTGATTTTCAAAAATAGAGACAATAAAACCAAATCGTTTTTTTCGTTTTTTTGCTTTTAAAAAATCCAATGATTTATTGATGGCTATTCTGTATATCCAAGTGCTCATTTCCGCATTTTGCTTAAATGTATTGAGCGAATGGTGAATTGCCACAAACACATCCTGCGTAATTTCTTCTGCATCTTCTACATTTTGAACATACTGAAGTGCTAGGTTATAAACCATGTTTTTGTATGTAGTAAATAGTGCATCGAATTGCATAAAAATAAAAGTAAGATAATTAAAATGAATCTGTAAATGATTTTTTTAAATCGTCAAATTCGAACAAAAAAAATCCCACATTTCTGTGGGATTTAATATGTTAAATTTTGAAAAAATTAGTTCTTTTTCCAAAGACCGCGTCCAAAATACCAAACTAATGCTAAATTAGTTGTTTGACGGTGAACGTTGAAACCAAAATCTGTTGTGTTAACAGTAGGGTTACCTGGAGCAACACCATCTGGATCATTTCTAGATGATTGAACACCTAAACCTGCAATATTAGCTTGTAAAGAAAATGCATTGTACGGAGTGAAAGCAAAACCGAAGTTTACAGCTCCACCAACACCGCTAGTTACTCCACCAGCAGGAGTTGTAATTGAACCCACTACATGGTCATCGCTGTAAGAACCAGTTGATAAACCTAAATCAACTTTAGTTGTGAAAGCAAACCAGTTGTTTAATGGGAAATATTTTTGAACATAAACACCAAATCCTACATTTGTTGCGTTAGTAAGATCCTTATCTACAACAGGACTTTGAGTAAATACATTTTCTCCCCATGTATTGTTAATACTTAAATCAACTCCTAACTCTAAATTATCTACAACCATGTAACCTACAGATGGTGTAAAATTAATAGTGGCAGTTCTGTTGATTAAATCTAAATCTGGATCAGATTTTGTAGTGTTAATC
>CANHNT010000175.1 GCA_947461985.1 Bacteroidota bacterium
AAGGGCTCCTACAAAGTATCGGGAGGTTTGCATGGTGTTGGTGTGAGTTGTGTAAATGCATTAAGTAAATATTTATTAGTTACCGTAAACCGCGATGGGAAACGTTTTGAGCAAGAATATAGTTGTGGTGCGCCCAAATATCCAGTTAGAGAAATTGGTGAAAGCAATACTACAGGTACAAAAGTTGTTTTCACTCCAGATGATAGTATTTTTATTGTGAGTGAATATAGTTTTGAAATTTTAGCTGCTCGTTTACGTGAGTTATCATTTTTAAACAGAGGCGTTCGCATTCATTTAATTGACGAAAGAGAAAAAGAAGACAACGGAGAATTTCCGACGACTACATTTTTTAGCGAAGGTGGAATTAGTGAATTTATTTTATTGTTAGATAAAAATGCAAAACGCGAAGGTTTATTGCCTGCGCCTATTTTTGCTGAAGATCATGATATAGAATCGAATGTAGCAGTAGAATTAGCCATGATGTATAATACATCATACAGTGAAAATATTTTTTCGTATGTAAATAATATCAATACAATTGAAGGAGGAACACACGTTGCTGGTTTTAGAAGAGCCATAACGCGTGTTTTTAAATCGTATGGTGATAAAAACAAATTGTTTGAAAAAGCAAAAGTTGATATTTTAGGAGATGATTTTAGAGAAGGCTTAAGCGTAGTAATTTCTGTAAAAGTTCCTGAACCTCAATTTGAAGGACAAACCAAAACAAAATTAGGAAACAGTGAAGTTTCTGGTATTGTGGATGCTGCTGTATCGAGAGTATTAGAAGCCTATTTGGAAGAAAATCCTAAAGAGGCAAAAATTATTATTGAAAAAGTAATTATTGCCGCACAAGCTCGTCAAGCAGCTAAAAAAGCGCGTGAGTTAGTACAACGTAAAAATGTATTAACAGGTAGCGGATTACCAGGAAAACTAGCCGATTGTAGCGATAACGACCCAGCAAAATGTGAGCTTTATTTAGTGGAAGGAGATTCGGCTGGTGGAACTGCCAAACAAGGTAGAAACCGTCAGTACCAAGCAATTTTACCTTTACGGGGTAAAATTTTGAATGTAGAAAAAGCAATGCCTCATAAGGTTTTTGAAAACGAAGAGATCAGAAATATGTACACTGGGTTTGGTGTAACCATTGGAACTCCAGAAGATGCAAAAGCATTAAATACCGCTAAACTTCGATACCACAAAATCATCATCATGACCGATGCCGATGTAGATGGTTCGCATATCTCTACTTTAATTTTGACTTTCTTATATCGTTATATGAAAGAATTAGTTGAACAAGGATTTGTATATATTGCACAACCACCTTTATATTTAGTAAAAAAAGGAAAAGAGCAAATATATGCATTTGACGAAGAAGCTCGTAAAGCTGCTGTATTAAAATTGGGTGCAGGAAAAGAAGACTCTGTGCACATACAACGTTATAAAGGTCTTGGAGAGATGAATGCGGAGCAATTATGGGAAACTACGATGGATCCAGAAAAACGCACATTAAAACAAGTTACGATTGAAAGTGTTGCAGAAGCGGATAGAGTATTCTCGATGTTAATGGGCGATGAAGTTCCTCCTCGTAGAGAATTTATTGAGAAACATGCGAAATATGCAAAAATTGATATTTAAAAAATAAATAGTACATGAAACAGGTTTTGGTATTACTCATGCTGTTGTCTTTTACTCAAATAAAAGCTCAAAATAAAATTAAAGAGGCTGATTTGAGGAATTTATATAATTTGATGATTGGTTCATTTTCAAGTGAAAATCAATCAAAAGATGACTCTAGTTATTTCGACATTCGTTTAAAAATGGTTCCAATGTGGTCAGAAAGTGAGTACTATTGGTTATATGTTGAACAAGCAATGGCAACGAATGAAAATAAACCCTACCGTCAAAGGGTGTATCGAATTAGTAAATTGAATGATACCACAATTGAAAGCAGGGTGTACACCATTAAAAATGGGGAACAATATTTTGGAGAATGGAAACTAGAAAATCCTTTAGCGAATTTAACTATAGACTCATTAGACGAACGAAAAGGTTGTTCTATATTTTTAAACAAAATAAATAAAAATGAATTTTCAGGTTCAACCAATAAAAGTGATTGTGAAAGTTCTTTAAAAGGTGCTTCTTATGCCACGTCTTTTGTAAACATTTATACAGATATGATTATATCTTGGGACAGAGGTTTTGACAAGGACGACAATCAGGTTTGGGGTGCAGAAAATGGAGGATACATTTTTGTAAAATTAGAAAATTATTAAATTTTAACTTAATTTTGAAAAAATACTCAACAATTGTTGGGTATTTTTTTTCAAAGAAATGAACTAATTTCAATACATGAAAAATCATTTAATAAACTATATTTTACTCATAGTATTTTTCTTAATTGATGCTAAAGTAACATTTTGTCAAACCAATCCATTTGTCACTCAACAAAATAATTTATTTTTTCTAAACAACAAACCCTATACATTTATTGGTACAAACTATTGGTATGGAGGTTTTTTATTATCAGATACAAAAAATAATGGGAAACAAAGACTCGTCCATGAATTAGATTTTTTAAAAAAAAATGGTATAAATAATCTCAGGGTTTTATTAAGTGCAGAAGGCGATTCGAGTTACCGTTATCGTGTGTATCCCTCATTACAAATACATCCATTGGAATATAACGAAGACGGAATGGAAGGTTTCGATTTTTTATTGGCCGAGGCTACCAAAAGAGATTTAAAAATTGTGTTTGTACTCAACAATAATTGGGAATGGTCTGGAGGATTTGGACAATATTTAGAATGGGCAAAATATGGTAACACACCATTACCCAAAACCCCTCATTGGGATTGGAATCAATACAGTGAATACATCGCACAATTTTATACCTGTTATGCTTGCAAAGCTTGGTATAACAAATGGATATATTATGTACTCAACAGAGAAAATAAAATTACGCACCGAAAGTACAAAGATGAACCAACCATAATGGCGTGGGAATTGGCAAACGAACCAAGACCTATGAAAATAAATGCAGTACTCGATTATAAAATATGGATAAATGAAACAGCCAATTATATTAAATCATTAGACCGAAATCATTTAGTGACAATTGGAGTGGAAGGTGTTATTAGTACCCTAAATGATGAAACTATTTTTTCAGACATTCATTCATTCAAGCATATTGATTATGCAACCATACATCTTTGGCCAAAAACTTGGCAATGGTATAATGGAAAAAGTGAGGAATCGGTGCAAGATTCAACCTTGCAAAAAACCATAAAGTATATAGAGCAACATGCAAAACTGATGCAAATAATCAACAAACCTTTAGTGATAGAAGAGTTTGGTTTACATCGTGATGGAAATTCATTTTCATCCACTGCAACTACAAAAAATAGAGATTTGTATTATCAATCCATTTTTGAAACAGGTAAACGAAATCACATTGCAGGTTATAATTTTTGGGGATTTGCAGGCGTGCCTTCAAATGAAAATGAGTTGCATTTTATGCAAAAAGGAATGCCTTACAGCGCAGATCCGCCTCAAGAAGAGCAAGGCTTATACAGTGTTTTTGAAAGTGACACGAGTACATGGAAAATAATTTCGAGTTCAATAAAAAAGTAATTTAGTTTACTTTATATTTTTGTAACTGTTTAATTCTTTCTTCTGTGGCTTCTAACAAACAAGTATAATAAATTAATGACTGAATAGAACCACCTTTAAAACCATTTTGTACTGATTTGCAATGTGACTCTTTGTATTTTACCCAATTTCGTTGAGCATCCAATAATAATTTTTTATCTTCAGCGTTTAAAATGCTCATTGCTTCTTTGTAAATCTGTGTCATTTTTTTATCCGCTACTTTATAATATTCAGATGCATCTTTATTCATTTCCATTTGCGTTTGTGCAAATCCATTTAATTGGAAAAATAAAATACAAGTGATTAGGATGCGTATTTTTTTCATGGCCTTATTTGTTTATGTTGTTTACTAATTCTTTAATCAATTCTAAATCGCTTACAGGATAAGTATCAGAAAAAGTAGGGTTATAGATTAATTGCTCTTCTTTAAAATTGGCTTTGCAAGTCGAATGAATTTCATCTACTCCACAATATTCCATAATTGTTTTTGCATTTTGAGCAGTCACTCCACTTCCTGGCATTATTTTTATTTGCGAACCATATTTTTCTTGCAAGGATTTAATAACATCCTTGCCTTCATCAACAGTATTAAATCCACCACTCGTCAATACTCGTTCAAATCCCAATGAAATAATATCTTCCATAGCTTTATTCAAATCTATACTTCGATCAAATGCTCTGTGAAAAGTAGCTGGTTTATTTTTCCAAGATTCAACTAATAGTTTTCTACAAAATTCTACATCCACATTTCCTTCTTTTGTCAAAGCACCAAACACAATCCCATCAACGCCCAACACTCTACAGGTATTAATATCAGAGCGCATAATTTCAAATTCATCTTCATCATACACAAAATGCCCACCTCTTGGACGAATCATAACATAAATAGGCAGTGGAATTTTTTCCTTTACCTTTTTTATTAATCCAAAGGAAGGTGTTGTTCCACCTTCGCTTAAGTTTTC
>CANHNT010000176.1 GCA_947461985.1 Bacteroidota bacterium
CTTCATAAAAAAAAAGTACGCGAAAATAAGATTGTTTTAGATTGACTTAATAAACATTTTACTCAGAATATGTCAACAACTCATTTTATGCATTTTAAATTGAATAGCATATTGACAAATTGGTTTCATAGAGCATGAGAAAATTTTTAAGTGGAAACTTTTTTAAAATTGATCCAACTGAAAAATGGATTAATTTCTGTCATCATTATTACTTCTATTCATAAAAATAAGAATATAATAAAGCAACGTTGCTACCGAGCTAATTGCAGCCACTACATATGTTCTTGCAGCCCATTTTAGAGCGTCTTCTGCCATATTATGTTCATCTGGTTGTAAAATCTGACCGTTCTCTAACCAAGCCAATGCACGATTACTGGCATCATATTCAACTGGTAAGGTAACTAATGAAAATATTGTGGTAATAGAAAATAATAAAATTCCAACTAATAATATAGTTTGGTTTCCTCCACCAAACCCCATCATTCCTACTCCAGCCAAAATAACCCATTGTGAAAGGGTTGAACCAATTTTTACTGCAGGCACCATTTTACTTCTCATTTGCAACATGCTGTATTGTGTGGCATGTTGTACTGCATGGCCGCACTCATGAGCAGCCACAGCTGATGAAGTTACGCTTCGACCTTCATATACATCAGGGCTTAAATTAACGGTTTTGTTTTCAGGGTTATAGTGG
The DNA here is from genome assembly GCA_947461985.1 of Bacteroidota bacterium. Lineage (GTDB taxonomy): Bacteria > Bacteroidota > Bacteroidia > Chitinophagales > Chitinophagaceae > OLB11. The sequence goes on from CANHNT010000176.1 coordinate 695, forward strand.
TCAGAAAGGAAGCCAGGTGTGCTTACCACTTGCACATCATAAATGCCATTGTCTTTTAGCATTTTTTCGGCTATTTCTTTGCCTGTTAATCTGTTCGATAAACCTACTTGACTATATTCAGTCATTTTTGACTTTAATTTATTGCTTACCAACATGCCTACAATAAACATTATACCAGCAATTAAATAATAACCTATCATTTTTTTTATTTTTTAATAATTATTGCAAATATAAGCCCAAAGCTATTTTGATTTAAGTTTTATGACATAATAACATATTGGAATAAAATATTATGACATCTTGTCATCTTATTAAAACCCTTGATAGTAAAGGGTTTGTAATTTTTTTCGTTTTTTAACAGAATAATTTTTGTAGAAACGTTGAATAGCTGTAATTTAGCAATGAATTTTATGGGTTAGTAAGCAAAGGGTTGTCGAGAAATTGATAACCCTTTCTTCATTTTTTGATGAAATTCTACACTCTAATTTTTATAATTCAAAATTCAAAACGTTAAACTCAATTCATTAAAAATGGCCAAAACAAAAACAACTTTTATTTGTCAATCGTGTGGAATAGAAAGTACAAAATGGCAAGGAAAATGTCCCTCGTGTAATTCGTGGAATACGTTTGTAGAAGAAATTATTCAGAAAGAAACGAAGAAAGAAATATGGAAAGAGGAAGAAGTTGGAACAAGTTCTAAATCTAAAAAATTAAATGAAATTGAGGAAACCGAAAATCAACGAATCATTACAGAGGATGCAGAATTGAATCGTGTTTTAGGAGGTGGTATCGTTTTAGGTTCTGTAATTTTAGTAGCTGGTGAACCTGGTATAGGAAAGAGTACGTTGTTTCTTCAGGCATCGTTGCAATTAAAAAATATTACCACTTTATATATCAGTGGGGAAGAAAGTTTACAACAAATAAAATTAAGAGCTGAGCGAATAAAAATACCCAATGAAAATTTTTATTTGTTGACAGCAACCGAAACTCAAGCGATTTTTAATGAGGTAAAAAAAATAAAACCGCAACTCATTATTATCGATTCTATTCAAACATTAGAAACACAATATATTGAAAGTGCACCCGGAAGTGTGAGTCAAGTAAGAGAGTGTACAGCTGAAATTGTTCGGTTTGCAAAAGCTACAAATACGCCCGTTTTTATTATCGGACATATTACTAAAGATGGCGCTATTGCTGGCCCTAAGGTGTTGGAACACATGGTGGATACGGTTTTGCAATTTGAAGGAGACAGACATTATGCGTATCGAATTTTACGAACGACTAAAAACCGTTTTGGCTCGGCACATGAACTTGGAATTTATGAAATGAATGAAGGAGGATTGAGACAAATTTCTAATCCAAGTGAAATATTAATTACTCAAAAAGAAGATTCATTAAGTGGCATTGCTATAGCCGCAACTTTAGAAGGTGCAAGACCATTATTAATAGAAACACAAGCATTGGTTACACAAGCTGTTTATGGAACACCACAACGAACTTCATCGGGTTTTGATTTACGACGAATGCAATTGTTGTTAGCCGTTTTAGAAAAACGAGGCGGTTTTCATTTTGGTGCTAAAGATGTATTTTTGAATATCGCTGGTGGAATAAAAGTAGAAGATCCTGCAATTGATTTAGCTGTTTTATGCGCAATACTATCATCCTATGAAGATAAATGTTTGCCACATAAAATGTGCTTTGTTGGAGAGGTTGGTTTGAGTGGTGAAGTGAGGGCAGTAAATAGAATTGAACAACGAATTGCAGAAGCAGAAAAATTAGGATTTGAAAAAATTGTAATATCTTCATTTAACAAATTGAGTTCTACACACGAGTATAAAATTGATATTGTGAAAGTGAATAAAATTGAAACATTATATAACATGCTTTTTTAAAAGATGATCAAAAACCTACGCAAAATAAGTAACCAAATTTTCTCTTTATTTTATCCAAATTTATGTGCAGGATGCCACAATGATTTAGTGAGTTATGAAAAAATAATTTGTTTAAGTTGTTGGGAAACATTGCCAAAAACAAACTTTCATACAAGAGAAAAAAATCCTATCGAACAAAAATTTTGGGGTAAAATAAATATACAACATGCCACCTCATTTTATTATTTTAATAAAGAGTGTCGATTGCAGGAAATTTTACATGCATTAAAATATCGAAAGCAATATGAAGTGGGAATATTATTAGGTCAAAAAATGGGTGTTGATTTAACCTATGCAACTTGGATCAACGATATTGATGTAATTATTTCCATTCCCTTATCGAAAGAAAAAATGAGGTTTAGAGGGTATAACCAAAGTGAAAGCATTGCACAAGGGCTTAGTGCTGTATTAAATATTCCGATTAATGCAGATGCTGTTTCGAGAATAAAAAATACCGAATCGCAAACGAATAAAAATATTTCTGAGCGATTTGAAAATGTAAAAGATGCATTTGCTGTAGTAGATAAAGAAAAAATTAAAAACAAACATGTGCTATTAATTGATGATGTGTTAACCACAGGGGCCACATTAGAAGCTTGTGCAAGAGAAATTTTAAGCATTGAAAACTGCAAAATTAGCATTGCAACGATTGCTTATGCAATGGATTAAGCATTTTTACGTTATATTTGTTCAACGCATTATTTTATATGAATTATAGATTTGGGAAAGCAATTGTTGCTGTTTTATTGTTGATGATTACTGTTCAGTTTTTTTCATCTTGTAAAAAAGATAAATTTTTAACCACTGGAGGTGAACTGTCATTTTCTACCGATACATTGAAATTTGATACCGTTTTCACGGCAGTAGGCAGTGTAACTCGTTCGTTTAAAATTTATAACACCAATAATAAACGCGTTAAAATCAATCAAATAAAATTAGAAAAAGGCACACAATCTTTTTTTAGAATGAATATTGATGGGGTGCCTACCAAAGATATTACGGATATAGAAATTGCACCCAACGACAGTATTTATGTTTTTGTGGCATTAACGATTAACCCAACACTTGGAAATATTCCTTTCATTATTGAAGATAAAGTGGTTGTTAATTTAAATAATAATATCAGCAGCATTCCTTTAGAGGCTTATGGGCAAGACGCTCATTTTATTAATGACAGTGTGCTAACATCTCAAACTTGGATAAACGATAAACCCTATGTAATCATTCATTCTTGTTTGGTGGATACAAATCAAGTATTGACTATACAAAAAGGCTGTAGAATTTATATGCATGCCGATTCAAAAATGTATGTTGCAGGTACGTTGAAAGTATTTGGTACTAAAAAAGATTCGGTAGTTTTTCAGGGGGACCGTTTGGATAGAGATTATTTTGGATATAAAGATACCCCTTCTGAGTGGGGTGGTTTTTATTTTACGCAAAAAAGCAATCAATGTAATTTAAATTATTGCATAATTAAAAATGCTGGAAATTCTACTGGTGATGGTGCATTTCCTGCTGCAGTAACGGTTGCACCGACTCCTAATTTAGGCGGTCCAATTGTAGAATTTAATTATTGTACCATTGCCAATTCGGGTGGGTATGGTGTATTGGCTTTCAATACCAATTTACATTTTAATAATTGTTTAATTCATTCATGTGGGTTGCAAAATGTATTGGTTACTGAAGGTGGTGATTATGAATTTAATTATTGTACGATTGCCAATTATGGAGGTTATGGCTTAAATCATGCACAGGAGCCAACAGCAGTATTTATCAATTACAGAGAATTAAATGATGGAACATTTGTAGGAAATGATTTAAAATTAAAATGCACCAATACCATTATTTATGGCTCATTAGAGGATGAGGTATTTTTTAATAAAAAAGCTACTTGGCTATATGATGTAACGCTGCAAAACTGTTTATTAAAACGAAAAACAGCTACCACGGCAGGTTTAATAAATGAGGTAAACCC
>CANHNT010000177.1 GCA_947461985.1 Bacteroidota bacterium
CTGGTATGTTAACAGGTATTACTGCTGGCACGGTTGATGTTAAAGCAACTGCAAATGATGGTTCTGGAGTATTTGGTACAAAAACAATAACCGTTACCAAGCCAAATTCTATTTCTTCTGTTGAGAGTGAAAATATTGCTCTTTACCCCAATCCATCGAATGGAACTATTTACATCAAAAGTAAAAATGAATTGGTAAGCTTCGAAATATATTCAGTTTTAGGAGTAAAAGTAATTTCAACTACATTATTATCATCAAATACGATTGATATTCATCATTTAACGAATGGGAATTACCTGTTGATTTTAAATTCAAAATCAAATGAACGATTCATGAAACGGATCACAAAAAATTAATATTTTAATAAAAATAAAAAAGGCTAACATAATTACATGTTAGCCTTTTATTTTATTTCTATACTACTATTTTAGATAAATTATTTTCTTTAAAATAGACTTGAACAATTTTTTGAGCATTCACCAACAATTGTTTTATCGTTAATTTTTTCTTTCCCAAAATTTGCATTGCCAATGTTTCCCCATTTGTTTCATTGGCGGCTTTTAGATGCACCAATGCCTCTTTAAGTATCAAAACATTCAACCCTGCATCTTTTAATATCCCTAATTCACGAATCATCCAACTTAATGATAAGAAAAAATGTTTATTTAATTGAATGGGCTTCTTTACTTCAACAGCTGTTGGCATTACATTATAAGGCGAATGTATAATTTCAGTTGTCAAATATTTCTTTACTTGAGTACTCGGTCGTAACTTATTATCAGCATATTGAAAAATACCTCCAAATGCTTGAGGATAAATTGAAAGCCATCTTAACCTGCGCCTTAATTCATGAACATCCTCTTCAACATTATCAAAAACAAATGTGGTCTCTACAATAAATTTGTTGACTTTGTCAATTGATTTTAAATAAAATGCTTCTATTAATTTTAGTTCTGTTTCTTCGGCAACCCAACTATTTTGTTGATATGCCTTGCGGATTTTTAGGATCCTTTTTCCATTTAACCAATTTTCTTTCAGTAAGACATCGTTTAAATTCGAAATTTTTTCTGCGGTTTGAAGCTTTAAATAATTTATTACGCTTGGTTTAATTTGTTTATTACTGGAGAACTCTTTAGCTGAAGCATAGTAAAAATCAACAGCGCCTAATGCATCCTCAAGCTCTTTACATTTCAATTTTATTTTTTTAAATTCTTTATTATGATATACTTTTTCGTAGCCTCTAAAAATGGCTTCAAGCATAAATATAGGAGTTCTCAAATCATTTTCAAAAAGCCATAATGCCGGATTATCATGCACTATCGCTTGAGTTAATAAAGTTTCAATTTTTGAAAGTTGAATTTCAATTACATTTTTTGCAAGCATTTTATATTTTATAAGTAAAGTTACTAAATAATCTGTTATGCACTAGTCAAAAAAAAACAACTAAATTAATAGTTGCTTTTTTGATTTTCTTTATACCAAAATTCAATTTTTTCCTTATTAAATACTCGATATTTTAACGTTAAATAAATACCTGCATACTTATTAACAGTTTCCTCTCTTAATATTTTTGTGGGGTCAATAGGTGTTCTGTAAATTGTTTTAGTATTATACGGATAATAATTTTGAATGGTAGTGGGTGTTGTTTGATAATTGACAGAGAATTTTGCTGCCGTATTTTCTACAGGGCTTATCCCATTATCATATCTTGCTAAAACGCCAAACACAACTCGTTTACTTAATAAAAAATCCATCCCAATTGAAGCAAAAATAGTCATGTCCGTTTTATTGAATAATGAATTATTTAATGTTCCTTTTAAATTTTTAGTATCATAAAACGTAACATCGTTATTTTTTACATCCATTATTAATCGATCATTATTGTATCTTCTTAGCTCATATCTGTCTTGAAAGCTAGTTAGCATTCCCATGGTTGCACCAATCGTAAATGTAGCCGATACTTGTCTTCTAATATTGGTTCCAAAATGCCACCCTAATCCAGCACGAATATAATTCAATCTTCTATAAGCCCAGTAATCAGAGCTATCTTGATAATATCCTCTGTAATTTTGCCCTAAATGATTTTGAGTTAATTGAAACGTGAAACCAGTAGGAATTGATTTAAATAATGTAAAATGATAACCAGCTTCTATGCCATAAGTAGGCTTAAAAGTTGGCAACATATCACCAAAACTTTTATCCGCAGCGTTACTCATTGAAGTTTTATTTACTCCAGCAATAATTCCAAAACGACCTTCGTTTTGCGCAGAGCTAGCTAATTGAGCTGCTAAACAAGTTATTAATATTATTATTTTCTTCATTGTAATTAATCTCTCTCGATGATTATTTTTTATTAAAAATATTTGCGCAATGATATAAATGCACCTACTGAAAAATTCTTAGTTGCTGGTCTATTGGACTGCCAACCGGCTAATTTATCTATAGCTGTAGGCTCATTAAATTTTGAATAATATCCATCCCAATACTTAAAATCCACTTCAGGAGTATTTGCAGGATAATTTCCACTAGCATCAGCATATTTAATTTTCATGCTTCTTGTATTTTCTACATTTGAAATTCCAACATCTGTTCTTATGTGCAATGCAATTACGGTTTTTTTCCACAACCTCATTTCACCTCCTACGGCAAATATAAATCCTACGTCAAATTTGTTATATAATTCACTCGAAATTTTACCTTTTGTTTTTACTGTTGAAAGATTTGTGGATGCCTCTAATTCTTTTTGTGAATAATTGGACTTGTATTCAACCTTTGCACTGTCATTATAAAGACGAACATTGTCTGAATAATTTAACAAGAAAGAGGCATATGGACCAAAGGCAGCACTAAAACGCAATCTTCTGTTTGGATAGTATCTGTTGTATGATTTAAAATGAAACAACAAAGGCAATTTTGCGTAAGTCAATTTAGATTTTGCATCTAAATTTAAATTATACTGAGGATACAATGTATCTACTCCTTTGTAGGCTGCCCCTGCAACCCAATAGTTTAACTGCGCTCCAAAGCCAACTGTATTTTGAAACCAATAAATATACTCAACACCTCCACCGTACGAAAAATTCATCAACTGAGGATCTAAACGTTGATCAGCATCAATATCATCTCGATTATTTAACATGGCTGTAAACCCTCCTCCTACAATTCCAAATTGTGGTCCTAATGTGGGTGCATCATTTACCCCATTTGGGATATAGTTGAATTGAGCAAATACAACATTTACAATCGTAACGAATATTAAACTTAATAATAGCTTTTTCATTTGCATATTTTAATACATACAAATATATAAAAAATGCTTACATTTTTTAACTAAACTTTAGAAACTTCGTAAATACTTGGAAATAAATAGCGTTTTCCTGTTTTAACTTCTTCACATAAAAAACGAGTGCGTCTTTTTTCAACCATTTTAAAAACTTGTCCTTTATCTGTTTTAAAGGTATCTCCTATTGCAATTTGTTCTACTAAAAAGACATCTGTTTTATGATCATATTTATGTAAAACTTTATATAAAAAAGGGTCTGAGCAAGTGCTAGCAGCCAAATTACGCATCGATTTATCTAGGGCAAATTCAATGTCTTCAGGAAATACTTTTTTATCTTGAAATCGTTTCAACAAAATTTGAAAAACATTTTTCCATTCTTGTCCGTGTGGATTCACCCTGCCTTGATGATTTAAAAACGTAAGCAAATGCGCCAATTCATGCAAAAAAGTAATTAAAAAATGATATTCATTCAAGTTGCCATTGATCGAAATTCGGTGTGGTTTGCCATTGTGTGCCGGTCTGTAATCTCCTAAAATTCGTCGTCTTTCTTTTTTTATGGATAAATGAATTTTATGGCTATGCATATAATCAATCACTTCTTCTGCCGTATTTGCAGGAAGAAATTTTGCCAACATCGAAATCTCATGTTCTTTTAATGCCACTAATTTATTTTGATTGTTTACATTTATCTTTATCCCTCCTCAAGGTAACACATCCCTTTGTCACTTCTCAAAAAGACACCTCCCTTTGTCCCTCCTCGAGGAGGGAAGATAGGTTATATGATCGCTTGGCGAACTCTGATTAATTTTTGCATCAAGGCTTTAAAATCTTTCAATGGCATCATGTTGGCACCATCGCTCAAAGCTACGTTGGGGTTTGGATGTGTTTCTATAAACAATCCATCCGCTCCTGAAACAATAGCGCATTTTGCAATCGTATCAATCAATTCTGGCTTACCTCCTGTTACACCACTGGCTTGGTTGGGTTGTTGCAACGCATGTGTGCAATCCATAATTACTGGTTTACCAAATGCTTTCATAATTGGAATACCTCGGTAATCAACGATTAAATCATGATAGCCAAACGTAGTTCCTCTTTCTGTCAACATCACTTTTTCGTTGCCTTGAGATTCTATTTTTTCTTTTGCAAATTGCATGCCATCAGGCGAAAGAAATTGTCCTTTTTTAATATTGACCACTTTGCCTGTTTGTGCAGCTGCTACCAACAACGATGTTTGACGACACAAAAAAGCTGGTATTTGCAACACATCCACATAGTTGGCTGCCATCATAGCATCGGCTTCTGTGTGAATGTC
>CANHNT010000178.1 GCA_947461985.1 Bacteroidota bacterium
GCAATAAACGAGCAATATCTACGCCTCTTTCTTGAATGCCAATAAGTGTAATTTCTTTTTCGTCAATATTGTTTTCATATATTTCATAAGCCATGCGCTTAATGATTTGTTGAGCTTTTGACGAATCTAATAATTGTATATGAGGCATTTTTTGTTTCCTATTTTGATTTTCAAAAGTAAAGTATTTTATTTATTGTTTAATCGCAAAAAATAAAATTCAATAGTCTATAAATTAAAAAGAATTTAAGAATGAGTATCGTATTAATCACTCTTCGAGTCAATATTAACAGGTAATGTTCGTTTAATTTCACTTAAAGCCTTAATATTCAATTCTTAAATTTATATTTTTACATTTAATATTGAATAAAAATGATTGCATTTGTAAACATTCCGTTTATTTTTGTAGTCAGCTAACAGCTATACTAATTTATTTATATGATTATTATTCAACAAATAGCATTTATTATTATTTCAGCAATTGCCATTTTTTTATTTTATAAAAAAGTAATGGAAATTCGTCGAAATATTTTAATAGGAAAAAACGAAGACTTAACCGACCAACCTAAAAAGCGTTGGCAAAATGTAATGATGAATGCATTAGGTCAAAAAAAGATGTTTTCTAATCCATTGGTAGCTGTATTGCATTTGTTTGTTTATGTAGGATTTATTATCATCAACATTGAAATTGTAGAAATTATTTTAGATGGAATTACCGGTCATCATAGATTATTTGCGCCGTTGTTAGGTGGTTTTTATGATTTCCTAATTGGTTGTTTTGAAGTATTGGCATTTTTGGTTTTAGTAGCATGTGTTATTTTTGCTTTCCGAAGAAATGTAACGAAAGTTAAACGTTTAAATAAAGGAGAATTATTGGAAGCTCAGCCAAGAAACGATGCCAATTTAATTTTGATATTTGAAATTGTATTGATGAGTTTGTTTTTAATTATGAATGCTGTAGATTTAAATTTACAATCTTTAGGTGCAGCGCATTACACCCAAACTTCTCCTTTTTGGATTTCACAATTTATTGCGCCTGTTTTTAGTGGTTTAGGCGAAGGAACATTAATGGGCATTGAACGTACATCTTGGTGGATGCATATAATAGGTATTTTCTTGTTCATGAATTATTTACCTTATTCAAAACATTTGCATGTAATCCTTGCATTTCCAAATGCGTTTTATGCTCGTTTAGATTCAAAAGGGAAAATAGCGAATATGTCCGAAATTCAAAATGAAGTATTATATATGATGCAACCAGAGTTGGCTCCTACAAATGCTGATGCAAATGCTGTCATGAAATTTGGTGCGAGAGATGTGTTTGATTTAAGTTGGAAAAACTTGATGGATGCCTACAGTTGTACCGAATGTGGACGTTGTTCAGCTGCTTGTCCGGCCAACATTACCGATAAAAAATTATCGCCTCGAAAAATAATGATGGCGACTCGTGACAGATTAGAAGAAGTAGGCAAAAACATCAATGAAAACAAAGAGTTTAAAGAGGATAGCAAAACATTATTGCATGATTATATTACGGTAGAAGAGTTAAGAGCTTGTACAACTTGTAATGCATGTGTGCAAGAATGCCCGGTTTCAATTTCACCTTTAGATATTATTATGCAATTGCGCAGAAACTTGGTAATGGAAGAAAGTAATGCGCCTCAAGAATGGAACGGAATGTTTAGCAATATTGAAAACAACATGGCACCTTGGAAATTTAGTCCGGATGATAGAGATGCTTGGACAAAAAATTAATTTAGATATCAAAATTCCATTGAAAAAATAAAAAATATTAAACCATGACAGTTAGAACATACGCCGAATTTCAAGCAAATAACGAAACTCCAGAAATCCTTTTTTGGGTAGGATGTGCAGGAAGTTTTGATGCCAGAGCACAAAAAGTAACGAAAGCTTTTGTGGAAATATTAAACCATGTAGGAACAAAATTTGCCATATTAGGCAAAGAAGAAGGTTGCACTGGCGATCCTGCTCGTCGTGCAGGAAATGAGTTTTTATTTCAAATGATGGCGTACAATAATATTCAGTTGATGAATATGTATGGCGTTCAAAAAATAGTTACGACTTGTCCTCATTGCTTTAATACATTGAAAAATGAATACCCCGAATTAGGAGGCAATTATGAAGTTATTTCACATGCTGTTTATTTGCAACAATTAATAAATGAAGGCAAACTAAAAACTAAAGATGGAGGTGAATTTAAAGGAAAAAAAATCACTTATCATGACAGTTGCTATTTAGGACGTGCCAATAATATTTATGAAGCTCCAAGAGAAGTTTTACAAACATTAGATGCTGAATTAGTGGAAATGAAACGTTGTAAAACCAACGGTTTATGTTGTGGTGCAGGTGGCGCTCAAATGTTTAAAGAAGATGAACCAGGTAGCATTCGTATTAATATGGAACGTGCAAAAGATGTTTTAGAAACAGGTGCAACAGTAGTTGCTTCAAATTGTCCGTTTTGTTTAACAATGCTAAGCGATGGAGTTAAAAATAACGAAAAAGAAGATGAAATTCAAGTGTTGGATATTGCTGAAATAATTGCAAAATCAATTTAGATTTTTTGGTATTTGCCACAAAGACACGAAGACATAAAGATTCACAAAGTAATTAAAAAGATGAATATATTTCAAAGACCAGCTTTAAATAATAATTTAAAATTAAGTGGTGTTGAGATTGAACAAATTGAAAAAATAGAATCTTCTAATCAAGATATTTCTTCTAATTTATCAATAGATAAAAAGATAAGGCATCAAGTTTTAAGCAGGAAAAAGATTCAAAAGAAATTGCCAACGCTGTTTAATTGCAACGAAATTATTTATCCTATTTCATTGAGTTTAGAACAAAGTTCTTCCGAAATTACGGCAAATTATAAAGCCCATTTAGTAAAAGGAAAAACCTTTATTGATTTAACAGCTGGCATGGGCATTGACAGTTTATTTTTTGCTAAACAATTTGAAAAAGGCATTTTAATCGAACGGAATAAAGAGCTTGCTGAAATTGATTTACATAATTTTTTTGTATTAAATCAAACCAATGTAGAAATTGCTGTAGGCATTGATAGCATTGATTTTATCAATCAATTTAATGAACAAGTTGATTTAATTTATATTGACCCGGCTCGACGAAATGAGCAGGGAAACAAAGTAGTGTCGTTGACAGAATATGAACCGAATGTTGTTTCAATTTTAGATAAATTGTTTACTATTTCTTCAAACATATTAATTAAAACCTCTCCTCTACTCGATATTTCAAAAGCCATTGCTGAATTAAAATTTGTAAAACAAGTTCATGTTATTTCGGTTGAAAACGAATGTAAAGAATTGGTATTTCATTTAGAAAAAGATTTTGAAGATGAAATAAAAATCACAACTATCAACTTTGATAAAAAAGAAAATCAAGTTTTTGAATATCTCTTGAAAAATGAAAAAGAAAGTAATTCTGAATATTCTGAACCACTCAATTATTTATATGAACCCAATGCATCTATTATGAAAGCTGGTGCTTTTAAAATTATTGGTCAACAATTAGGAATACATAAATTACACCAACATACTCATTTATATGCTTCTGAAAATTTAGTTAAAAATTTTCCAGGAAGAACATTTAAAATTGAGGCTATTTCAAAATTTGATAAAAAAGAAATAGCTAAAATCATTCCTGAAATGAAGGCAAACATTGCTGTTCGCAATTTCCCAATTTCGACCAATGAAGTAAAAAAGAAATTAGGCATCAAAGATGGTGGTACTGTTTATTTATTTGTGACAACCAATTTAAAGCAAGAGAAAATTGTAATATTCAATAAAAAGGCTGAATAACGTGTGTTTAATTCCTGCCTTAAATATTTGATAAGCTAACCTCAACGATTACCTTTGCAAAAATTTATTTTACTATGTCATTATTGATTGCAGGTACAATGGCTTTTGATGCTATTGAAACACCATTTGGAAAAACCGATAAAATTATTGGAGGTTCAGCTACATATGCAGCTTGGAGTGCTTCTCATTTTACTCAGCCAATTAAACAAATTTCTATCATTGGAGGAGATTTTCCTCAAGCAGAATTAGATGCTTTGAGCGCTAGAGGTGTTCAATTTGAAGGAGTTGAGGTTTTGAAAGATGAAAAATCTTTTTTCTGGAGTGGAAAATACCACATGGATATGAATACTCGTGATACATTAATTACAGATTTAAATGTATTGGAAAAATTTGACCCTAAAGTTCCTGAAAGTTACCAAGATTGTGCGTTTTTGATGTTAGGCAATTTAATGCCTTCGTTGCAACGTCAAATTATTGAGCAATTAAAAAGTCGCCCTAAATTAATCATCATGGATACCATGAATTTTTGGATGGACATTGCAATGGACGAATTAATGAAAACCATTAAAATGGTAGATTTAATTATGGTGAATGATGGAGAGGCTCGTCAATTAAGTGGTGAATATTCTTTAGTAAAGGCTGCACAAAAAATCATGGAAATGGGACCTAAATATGTTATCATTAAAAAAGGAGAACATGGTGCTTTATTGTTTCATGAAAAACAAGTTTTCTTTGCTCCTGCATTGCC
>CANHNT010000179.1 GCA_947461985.1 Bacteroidota bacterium
AGGAAAAATGTTTGGTAATAAAATATGGAATGCCATGAAATTGCTGCATATTTTAAATGAAAAAGAAAAAGTAGTTGACGACAGTAATGAGGCTATTTTTCCTTCATTGTGGTTTGAAGCACGATTGGCTGAAGTGCAAAATTTAATAGAACAAGATTGCAAAGAATTTAAATTAAGTGAAGCCTTGAAAAAAGTGTATTCACTCATTTGGGACGATTTTTGTAGTTGGTATTTAGAGTGGATTAAACCTGCACAAGACCAACCCATTAATCAATATAATATTGAAAAAGCCTTGTTCTTTTTTGAAGAATTAATGAAAATATTGCATCCATTTATGCCTTTCATTACGGAAGAAGTGTATCATTCTTTAAAAGAAAGAAAAGAAGGAGACGATATTACAATTTCAGAGATGTCAGATGCTAGCTGTCAGATGTCAGATGCTGGAAATTCAATGTTAAAACAGGGTGAAAGTTTACAAAAAATGATTACTGCTATTCGGGATGTAAGAGTAAAACAAAACTTAAAACCAAAAGACGAAATTGAATTGCAATTACCTATTGCATATCAAAATGAATTGACTGCTATTTTGAAAACATTGCAAAAACAAAGCTTCGCAAAAACAGTTTCATTTGTGAGCGAACCTGTGGAGAAATCCATTTCGTTTATGGTGGATAAAATGCAATGCAGCTTCACAACTGAAAAAGAAATAGATAATTCGGCACAAAAAATACAACTCGAAAAAGATTTAGTTTACTACCAAGGATTTTTGCAAAGCGTTGATAAAAAATTAAGCAACGAAAAATTTGTTGCCAACGCCAAACCTGAAATCATTGAAATGGAAAACAAAAAGAAAAATGATGCTATAGAAAAATTGAGAATTATCCAAGAAAGTCTTAACTTGCTTTAGATATGAAACGTTTTTTTAGTAAAATAGGGGCTTTATTTATGGTGGCAATTGTTATTATGGCATTTGCACCTGCTGATGGATTGGTAAAAAAATCGAAATATAAAGCGTATTTTGGATGTACTTATACCGATTCGATGCAATTAAGTGTGAATGAATTTAAGCAATTAATTCAAAAACCGTTGTGCGTGAAGGACAGTGCAGGTAATTTAATTAAAGTAGAAAGTTTTGAAATCATGTATGCCGAACGGGGTCTTTATCAAGACGATGAAGGTTTGCCAATTATCGTTACAGACTACTCCAACGTAGTATGTAAAGGCGATACGATTCCTAAAAAATGGGTTCAAAATTTTAATGAACGTAGCTACAAAGGCGATACTATTTTTTTTGATAGAGTTCGTATGCACACACCCGAAAATAAATTAGTTGAATGTCGAACAGTGAAAGTAGTTTTAAAGTAAAAAAGGAATTTGCTCAATAATAAGAGGTTTAAAATCATGTTGCTCACATTGAAGTTGGGACTGTTTTGAAAAAATTTTCATTGCAGCTTTTGTCCGAATGACAGCCATTAATGGAAAGTTTGAATGGCTTAAATGGTCATCCATTTTGCCTTATCGCATTGCTTCAAATGCATAGTTTAAAAACCGAATTAAAGGATGCTTAAAATTTTAATTGTTTTAAAATTGCATGAAAAAGCCATAATTTATAAAATACAATTTGTATAAAACGAAACAACTTAATTTTCATGTTATATATTTACATTCTATGTCGTTGCAGTTAGCGGATGTTCAATTAAAGGAGGGCAAAAAAATATATTTTGCATCAGATTTTCATTTCGGAATTCCCGATTATGAAGAAACTCGTAAGCGTGAGGTAATTGTTTGTAGTTGGTTAGATGCAATTAAAACCGATGCACAACAAATTTATTTGGTGGGAGATATTTTTGATTCCTGGATGGAATACAAGCTGGTGGCACCTAAGGGAACCATTCGGTTTTTGGGAAAATTGGCCGAAATTGCAGATACCGGAATTGAAATTATTGTTTTTACTGGCAATCATGATTTATGGATGCATGGTTATTTTGAGCAAGAGTTGGGCATTAAGGTGATTAAAACGGCTCAATCGTTTAAAATAAATGACCAACTTTTTCATGTTGCGCATGGCGATGGGGTGTGTGAAAAAGAATGGAAATATATTTTACTGAAAAAATTATTGCACAGTAATTGGTCGCAATTTATTTATAGGCAATTGCACCCAGATTTGGGTTTGAGATTGGCAGATTGGTTTAGTCGTTTGGGTCCAAAGCATAAATATGTAGATCTCGGAATGAAAGATCATGCGGAGGAATATCAAATTTTGTATGCAAAATCGTGTTTATTGAAAAAAGAATTCAATTATTTTATTTTTGGGCATAGACACATTCCTATAAAGCTACAACTCAATGATAGTAGTACTTTCATTAATCTTGGCGATTGGATAAGCTACAATACTTATGCTGTTTTTGATGGCAAAAAAACCCATCTCAAAAAATATTGAGATAAAATGACACAAAGTGTTTGACAAACATCAACTTTCACACTAAATTAGCATTCTGAATCTAGTTTATTTTAATATTAACTTACGATTTTAAAACATATTTAAATGAAAAGAATATTTACAGTCCTTATTTTATTGGTAAGCATTTACACTCAAAGTAATGCACAGCTTCTTCCTACTGGTCAATGTGAAAGTAGCCCATGTAATGCATTGCCTATTTGTGATATATCTCAAAAAATCCAACAGTTTTCATTTCAGTCTCCCGTAGCGCCTGCTGGCACACCTTTGCAAGTAACTCAATGTACTAATATTGGTAGTCCTACTCCTGTAGCCTTTGCAAATAACTGGGTATTTTACCGTTTTACTGCCTATAGTGCAGGCCAGTTAAATTTTTTGATAACTCCAAATCAAACAAACTCAGATTTAGATTGGGCTCTATGGAATATTACAACCAGTGGATGTGGGAACTTAAATACAGTAAATGTAGTGGAATGTAATACAAATACCTCAACTGCAACACCTACTGGTTGTAGTACAAGTTCTAACCTCAGTAATATTGAACCCAGTATTTCATTAACACCTGGTACATATATATTAGGAATTAGTAGAAAAACTGGAGGTACTTTAACTTTTGGATTTTCAATAGATTTTACAGGAACAACTGCCAATTTAAGCAATACCACTCAACCAACAGTTACTGCTTTAGTACCTTTAAATACATGTGGTCCTATTAATTCAATAAAAGTATTAACATCCAAAAAAATTAAGTGTTCAGATATTAATGCATCCGACTTTTCGGTGACTGGTGCAACCATTACAACTGCAGCAGGAAGTAGTTGTCCAGGATGTGTAAATGCATCTCCAAATAATATGAATTCAAATTTTGGAAGTCTTACAGATACCATAACAATATCGTTTGCAAGTCAATTATCACCAGGAAATCATACATTTTCTGTAACAGGAAATAATGTTTTTTCTGATATATGTGGAAATGGTGTAAATGCTTCATCCTCCTCAATAACATTTAATGTACCCAATATATTAAATGATTCAATCAGACAAGGTTTCAATTGTGCTACTCTAACCTATAGTGATACCATTTGGGGAACAGGAGGAACAGCGCCCTATCAATATAAAATTACAACCTTATCGTCATTTCCAAATAATGGAATTTATGGTGCAGCGACAAGTAGTTATGGTGTTTTTTCAGGATTAAATGGTGGTGTAACCTATACAATGGCTGTATTAGATGCTTATGGTTGTAAAGATTCGACCATTATTACCCCCAACATATATTTACAATTATCACAGCCCAATTTGCAAGCAAGTCAAATTGTTAGCCCTCCATGTCATGATCAATTCAGTTTAGATTCTATTTATGCTACGATTAATTCTTCAACTGGAGTTGGACCTTATACATGGTCAATCAATTCTACTCCAGCAGCTGTGTGGCCCACAGGAACTGCATACACCATAGGAAATAATAAATTATGGACAGGCTTTTCTGGCTTTACCTCATCAACATCGGCGGCATCAGCAATGTTTACTGTTACGGTTAAGGATAGTTATGGTTGTACCAGTTCGGGTACAGCTACATTAATAAATCCAAAACAGTTAGTTTTGCCAACTCTCACTAGTACTACTCCATTGTGTTTTGGAGATAGTTCTGGAACGATTACCTGCAGTACCAACTCTGCTTCTATAGGGGGTACTCCAGGGTATACCTATGCAATTAATCCTTCATTTTCGAATACATTGCAATCGGGTCCATCATTAAATATTTTTAATAATTTACCAGGTGTTCCAACCACAGGAATTATATATACTGTAACGGTTCAAGACAGCAAAGGTTGTACTGCTACGAATACTAGAGCAATTACGAGTCCTACAGCAATCGTTATCAAAACAACGAATACACCAGGGCCTGTAACATTTGTAAATCCTACTTGTGTAACTCCTTGTGGTGGGTGGATAAGACCTGCTAAAATATCTGGAGGAGCAGGTTCTTTAAAATATTACTTGTATAATTCAACGATGACAGGTTTTATTGATTCAACTAACAATACGAGTACACCTGTTTTAGGAACTTTTTCTGGATTAT
>CANHNT010000180.1 GCA_947461985.1 Bacteroidota bacterium
GCATTGGCAATTGGCAATGCGGTTAAATCGCAAACCATTGTTTGAAAATTCAATAAACTTTCTAAACGACCTTGAGCAATTTCAGCTTGATAGGGCGTGTATTGCGTATACCAACCTGGATTTTCAAACACATTCCGAAGAATTACACTTGGAACAATGGTACCATAATACCCCATTCCAATATAGTTTTTCATTAATTTATTTTTTTTACCTAATTCATTAATGTGTTGCAAATAATCAAACTCACTCATTGGTGCCGACACCTCTAAATCTTTGGGCAAACGGATGGAAACTGGAATGGTTTTGTCTATTAATTCTTCTACCGATTGC
This sequence comes from Bacteroidota bacterium, assembly GCA_947461985.1. Taxonomy (GTDB): domain Bacteria; phylum Bacteroidota; class Bacteroidia; order Chitinophagales; family Chitinophagaceae; genus OLB11. Next base: position 331 of record CANHNT010000180.1, read on the forward strand.
ATCCCAATTGTTTGTAGCATACTAGCGGTTTCGGTAGCTGTAGGGCCAATATGTCTTCCTAAAAATTCGTGTTGTTGCTTCTCCCTTAAATTCATTTTTGAAAATTTTAATAGCGCAAATTTACAAATCCTAAAGGAGAAATTTATAAGTATTTTTTATAGCGTAGATGACTCATGTCTGTTTTCAAATATCAATTTCACAACCTAATAGCGGCAAAATAAAAAGTAAAGGCAATAACTTGCATATCAGTTGATAATAATTAACTAAAAAACAAGAACTAAAGACTATTTTGACACCAACATTGGGTTCATCAATCCGCTAAAATTGATCAATTCTAATTTAATAGCCCCAAACAAAATATCTGCTTTTGCTTTAACTGGGATATGGTTTTTATCGTCAGTGAGCCAAACGATTAAATCTTCTTCATGTTTAAATATTCTTCCTTTTTGTAAAACAGGTACAAACTTCAAGCATTTAATTTTACCAAATGAAGTTTTAACCGTTTCCCGACCTTTAAATTTAATTTGCAAATTGAACATTTCACCATCCACAATCGTTGGTACCGTAAATAATTGGTTCATGTTTGCAGCTCCTAAATTGAGGGTTCGAGCATAAAAAAATCCTGAAATCATGTCTTGAATATTTTCGACACAATTGATATTCTTACCATTGGCATTACAAGTTTTTTTATAATGATTAAAGGTATAATCTTGCGCCATTTTATACCCCCCTTCATTTACTCTACGTCCAAAAAACCATGGAATTAAAGCTTCTTCATCTATGTATGATTCATACCGATCTCTTACCTTAAAAAAGAAATCAAAACTTCCTTTAGAATTTCCTGTACCTACAATATGTAGCGTATTTCTGTCGCCAAATTTTTTGTTTTCATCTTTTATTTCAATGGTTGCTGAAACGGCATCTAAAAATCCATAATGAACTTTATATGTTAGTTTCTCCCCTCGTTTAAACGACTCATTGACAACACTTCTGAATACATTAGGTTGTGCATTCGTTTTTATTAAAAATCCGAAGAATAGTAAAAGAATAGTGGTTATTTTTATTTTCATTTTGAATTTTTGTAACGTTTGATTTGATTGTATTTATTGTACAAAGTTTAATTTTTCAACTTGCTTTTTTCGTTAAATAAATGGAAATCTTTTTTATAAGTGACATATATTGAATATGAATGTTCAAAAAAGTTGTTTATCAAATCGATATAGGGCTCGAAACGAACATCTACATTAAAATTTTCAAAAATTTGTTTTTGGTAACCGAGTCGCACAAAAAGCAATTGCCTATTTTTTTCCGTTACTTTATTTTGTGCATAGACTGATGACATTGATTGAAACAAATCTCCACCACGAGATGCTAAATAATTTTTTCCACTCCAGTAACTCATGTTTGCGTAAATATGATATTTTGTTTTTACTTCTGAATTTAAATAAAACCCACTGCCTTTTGATATAGCAACGGAGGCAGGTGCGGCTAATTCTTTATATATGGTATAATAATTTTGAGTATTCCATTCGGTAAAAAATCCTTTTAATTTTCGTTTATACATAAAGCCCAAAGCCAAATTTATTTTTGAATGGATAGCATTGGTGTCTATATCTATTTGCCCACCTTTATGGGTTACTATTCCTTGAAAAATAGCGGTTAATTTATTTTGAGTCCCATTTAAAATATGATATCGAGTAGAGTTTCCTGCGGCAAATTCTTCTTGGTAATTGGATTTATTGTATTCCATCACTTCCCAATTGATCCAAGTATCTGACCAGATTTTCTTTTTATCAACCTTTACTTGAATGCCATTTTCATTGTAATTTGTAATAAATCGCTCGTAATTAAAAATGGGTTCGATGAGTCGATGCGAAAGATTCCCTTCCAAATTTCCGATTAAAAATGAATAACCGTTTTTTTGATACTTCAACGTTAATAATGGTTCGATTGATTGTATGCTCGAGTTCCCAAAATCTTTTCTTAAAAATACTCCTGCTTGTAATTTTACATTTTTGGTAGGTTGATACGCTAGTTGAGTACTTAATAAAGAGCCAAATAAAGTATAGCCAGTTGTGATATTATTATAATATTCATTGTTTTTTAAAAAATTTTGGTTGGATATCGAAAGAGACACTTTTTTTTCGAGACTATCTGCGATACTAATTTCTTGTGACAAGAGCGCATTATTAATTTGAGCAAATAATTGATTTCTCATCAAGAAAAATGCAATCAACCAAAGAATAAATTTTAATTTAGACATAGTTCAAAAATAGGAAAAAAAAACTAAACCCTCACCCTAACCTATCCTTTAGGACAGGGAACTAAAACATACAACGTTTTACTTTTTCAAAAAACCTCACCCTATAAAACATTTTATAAATAAAATGAAAAAGGATGAGGAAAAAAAGAGGTATGAAAATTTATTTTAAAGCAAGTCCTAATAACAACCAACCTACTACAATTAATGGTGCAGGAATTTTGGAATACATAAGTAAACTAAAGGTAATTAGCACAACTACAATATTAGTCCAATCAAATGACATTGATTTAAAAAGGATAAAACCCGATGCCCACATAATACCAACCACCACAGCATGAATACCTTCTAATGCTCTAAAAATAACGGTGTATTGTTTTAGATTTTGATAAATAGGGAAGAAGAAGAAAAGCAAGAGTGTACTTGGTAAAAAAACACCAATGGTAGCCACTACAGTGCCTGTTAACTGGGCTGTTGGACCGAATGAACTCATACTCATTCCACCAATAAATGTACAAATTGAAAACACGGGCCCAGGGATTGCATTTACCATACCTGCACCCGTTAAAAATTGCGTGGGTGTCATGTATTGACCTATTTGCAAATGTTCTGGACGAATAACAAATTGTTCATACATCATCGGTATGAGTGCATGGCCACCACCAAAAACAAAACTACCAAAACGATAAAAGTTTTCAAATAAATTAAATAAACGTACGTTATGCCAATGCTGAATTCGAGCAATCTCCGACAAAGTACCAGCTATTAAAAATATAAAAATGAACCAAAAGATGTTTATCCATTTAATGGGTTTTTTATTGAGATGTACATCAGGAATTCGTTTATCACTAAAATTAGATATCATTCCACCTGCAAAAATCAAAATAGGAAAAATCCAAGGAGAACGCAACAAACTTGTAACTATAAATGCGCTAATCATAATGCAAATTGTAGCAAAATTTTTAATGCTTAATTTCATTGCTTTAAAAGCGGCATAGCCCAAAAAACCAACGGCCATTGGCTGAATAAATTTGAATAAATTAGTCTGAATAGATTGCGCATCTATATATTTGATTAAAAAAGACAAGGCTCCCATCATAAAAGCAGCTGGTAATATCCAAATTAACAACGTTAAAATGGCCAAAGAGATACCCCCTCTTTTATACCCGATTAAGGTGATGGTTTGTGTTGAAGATGGGCCTGGCAGCATGGCACAAAAAGACATAAAATCGAGCAATTCGGGCTCCGTTACATCTTTTCTTTTCTCAACAAACGTTTTACTCATCATACCAAAATGACCTTGCGGACCACCAAAAGCAGTTAAAGAGTATTTTAATACTTCTTTTAAAAATGGTATGTGACGAACTGTACTCAAATTGCCTGCTAAGATAATACGAAATTAATAATTGGACAATTTAATCATATATTGATACACCATTGTATGATTAAATTGATTCGGTTGATGTAGTAATTTTAAATTAATGTAAGGGCAATTTGAATTTAGAATTTTGCACACAGTATTTTTTAATACTTTTGTAAAATGGAATTTGAATTAAACAAACCCCTCAAAGATTTCAATACGTTTCATATTGATGCGCAAGCTGAAAAATTTATTTGTATTGATGATGAAAAATCATTGATGGACGTGTTAGCATTTGCAAAACAAGCAAAAATTAGTATTCATTTTATTGGAGGTGGCAGCAATATTTTACTTACCAAAAATATAGCAGGAATCGTTGCCATGAATCAATTGAAAGGAATCAAAATCATTCATGAAAACGACGAAACAGTCTTGGTTAATTTTTTATCGGGAGAAAATTGGCATCAATGTGTTTTGTGGGCAGTTGAACATAATTATGGTGGCATCGAAAATCTTTCCTTAATCCCTGGAACGATTGGTGCATCCCC
>CANHNT010000181.1 GCA_947461985.1 Bacteroidota bacterium
ACATTTGTCGAGAATGAATGCAACGCATTTCCTCCCCAACCTAAAAATAAAAAGGGCAAACTCAATAAGAAATAAACCAAAAAGATAAAGAAACCATACATGATTCCACGTTGAACTCCTTTCTTTTTGTCACCAGATCCTTTTAAGAAAAAACTAATCGTCATAGGAATCATTGGTAAAGTGCATGGGAAAAACAATGCAGCCAATCCTCCTAATAATCCATACATTAAAGCAGTCCAAACAGACAATTCGCCTTTTTGTACTTCACCACAATCGCCAACAGGTGTCCCATAATCTCCATAAACAGTTGTTGTGGTTCCTGTTGTATTTGTTTGTACAATAGCTGTTGTGTCAGCATTTTGATCTGGGGTTTTTGATGCAGTATCTATTGGAGTCGTTGCTGCAACCGCTACAGTATCTACTTTTTTTGATGAATCCTCTTTACTTGCAACGTTAATTCCATCTGCCTTTGCCATATCAAAAAGCACGTTTTCAGTTGTTTCTCTTTCACAAGTTTCATGATCGCAGGTTTGATAAAACAATGAAGCTTTAATTTTATCAAGCTTTTTATATTTAACTTTCTGAATATATTTTACCTCATTTTCAAAATAAAATAACGTTCCAACACCATTCACTTCTTCGGTTATTTTTTTTCCGTTTTCTGTTGTTTTTCCAACTAAGGTGATGTTAGGATTTTTTTCAAAAGTCACTTTCGGAGCAATCAACATACCATCTCCTCCAGGATTATAACAATACAAATGCCAACCTTTATAAATTTTAGCTGTTATGGTTAATTCTGCTTCTGTTTCAGAAAGTATTTTTGTACTTGTCGAAAGTGTTACTTTTTTAGGTCCTTGCCCTTGTGCAAAAAGAAAGGTTGAAATAAAAAATAAAGAAAAGAATATTGCTAGTTTTTTGAAAATCATAATTTTTTTTATTTTAATTCTACACTAAAAGGTACGTCTGTTGGAGGTAAACACATTTTTTCGTTGCAACATTGATACGTTAATGTTCCTTTCAACGTAGTTGCTGTTTTAGAAATTACAGTGATTGTAAATTGTCCAATGCCTTCAATATAATTTACTTTACCTACAAATTCCATATCATGGGTTATAAACTTTCCTTCCAATGCAAATGGTTTTGAAATGGTTACCACTTTATTTTCATCAATATTGATTGCTGTAGGAATTAATAATCCGTCGCCACCAGGTTCGGTTGTAAAAACATGCCATCCTTTTTCTATAGTGGCAGTTGAGTATATTGTATAGGTATTTTCTGCTGATTTTTTAACATCAAACTTCCATAAAACGGGTGTTTGAGGTTGTTGTGCATTGACCGCAAAACCCAATAACATGAAACAAATTAAAAGTAGGTTTTTCATATTTTATGTTTTTAATTGTTCATTAAGCTTTTAAATAAAAGCATTCCATCTTCATTTCCTAAAATGCTTGATGTGGCTCTTTCTGGATGAGGCATCATACCAAAAACATTTCTTCCTTCGTTGCAAATGCCTGCAATATGATTAGTTGAACCATTGGGTGTTGCATTTCCAACTTCTCCTTTTTCATCACAATATCTAAAAATAACTTGATTGTTTTTTTCAATGTTTGCTAAAGTTTCAGCATCTGCAAAATAACGACCTTCGCCATGGGCAATCGGAATTTTTAATGGTTGGGGTGCAATATCTTTATTGATAGCAGATGCTTGATTATCATTTTTAATAAAAACATTTTTACAAATAAATTGCTGATTATCATTCATCAATAACGCTCCGGGCAATAATCCCGATTCGCATAATATTTGAAACCCATTGCAAACACCCAATACTTTTCCTCCGTTTTGTGCGTGTTTAATCACACTTTCCATCATAGGACTAAACCGAGCCAAAGCTCCACATCGCAGGTAATCCCCATACGAAAAGCCTCCTGGCAAAACGATACAGTCATCTTTCGTAAAAGCAGACAAATCATGGTCTTTGTGCCACAACATAATTACTTCTTGCCCTAAATCGTTGCGCAATGCGTGCTCCATGTCTCTATCGCAATTAGACCCAGGAAAAACTACTATTCCGAATTTCATTTTATATTATATATTTTAGTTGCATTAACCATTGTATGGAAAATAGCATGATTAACAAAAAATAGAAAGTAAAGATATTAAATTTTTCTTTATTGTTCTGTAACGATTGTGACAATACAATGCTGAAGGGGGTTATAGCCACCAGCCATGTTAATGCAGGAAACGTTGCAGAAAACAACCCTACCATTGATGCAAAAACAAAGTAAAAGCCAATGCAGTTCCATTTTTTGCGCACTCCTGTGGTATTTTTACCTTGGGATTGATTCACTAAAAATAAACCATAAACCAACATTAAAATAGAGACAACACTCAATGCAATAAAAATCGGAGTTGAAATGATTTTTAACGGTAAATGAATTCGAAAGTAAAGGTGTTTGGTATAATTTTTCCACTTTCCTAGTAAAAACAACAGCATTCCTACTAAATAAAAAGGGGTTGTTACACCCAATAAATATGCAAAAAATTCTTGCCATTTAAATGGTCTAACCATTAATATGAGGATAATAAATAAAATAAATAACAAGATGGCAGGAAAATAAAATAAACTGGCTAAGCCTAAAAACAGTCCTGCATTGAAAAATATTTTTTGTGGTGATGTGGTATTGTAAGCACTTAAAACATTAGCAAAGGCTAAAAAAATTAAACCATTGGCAATAAAAACGGTTGAAAAAATGCAATGGCTTGGCAAAAAAGAGCTGTAAAGCATAAATGCAAAACCAGGAATAAAGCTTTTACGTGCAAAAATTTTTTCTCGGTTAATGACAAAATTAAAATAGACGGCAAAAACAATAAAAAAAATGGTTGATAGAACTATATATAAACTAGGATGGGCAGTATAAAAATTCAACAAACCCTTCCATTGAAAGAAAAAACCTTGCTGAAACCCTTCAATCGTTTCTACTTTAGGAGGATGCAAAATGTATTTAAGCCTCATTATAAAGCTCATTACAACTAATACAATAGCTGTAGAAATATCATTTCGTTTAAATACGTTTAGCAAATTTCTTTTTTATGAAAAGCAAAGATAAGTTTTTGAAATTCTAGTAAGAATTAATTTTGAAAAGACTCGTCTTATTTTTATCGTTTAAATGCTCTAACAATAAAAAATAAGGATAAACTTTGCAATTTGAATACACAAAATTAAAGACGATGACCTCCAAAAAATTAATACCCAATCAACAAAAAACACAAATGATTTTTTGAAACACAAGGCAACATAATTTCATTGGCTGAAATTTGTTTGGTTGAACGTGGCATTACATTCCAATCGTCTATTTCCTTAGTCGTTTGCATTTCTTTCATAGAAAGTACTCCTTTACTACTTGCATAACAGGCCATCAATCGACTATTTTTTGAATTCATATCATTAAAAATATAAACTTTACCTAACTTATTTTCTAATAAACCAAACGATGAATAAATGCCCCCATCGTCTTGAGTTTGCTGGTCTTTTAATAGGGCCTGACTCCAATCTAATGTTCCATCTGTTTTAAGATTGAAAATGATAACCTCATCATAATTAAATTCTTGAACAGTTCTTGTTGTTTCTTGCATGGTATTCATTCCTAAAGTAAGGGCTGGTCCAGATGAAATCGTTCTTATGATTTGAGAATATTTTTCAGCTATCAACTCAATGCCTCCTTCTTTTTTTAATGATATGGCTCTCATTCGTAAATTTCGCATATCACTGATGCCATTTTGTAATTGAAGTGCCAATGCTGTAAAATGAGCGATGCTTTGAGTTTGATTATCATCTACAGTCAAATAAAATACCCCTTTAGGTAACGAAAATTTATTGTCTGAAAAAAATCCGCTTATATAAAGTTGTTGATTTTTATTATCTATTATTAATTGTAAATCTGAAATCGCATGGTTATTTAATGTAGTCTTTACGATTGCAAATGCACGTTGATTTTGAGTAGCCATTAATACATTTAATTCTTCAACCGATCCTTTGTTTGAAATTCGATTGCCTGAAGTAATATAAATGGTTCCATTATTACTGATTGCTTGTTCATTTAAAAAATAAAAATTGTCTTGTGAAATGTTTTGAGAAATGTTGGTTTCAATGGCTAATTCATTATTAACAACAACAGCTTGTAATACCCACTGATTGTCTGTTTCGGTATAATTATAAATTAAATGTTTTTGTTTATCCTCACTGTGGGCAAATTGAAATTCTGTTCGCTCTTTAAAAAAAGCAGTCGTCGTTTCAACTAATGAAATCGGTGGAGAAAACGTATTGTCATCTTGTAATTTACTAGCAAATAAATTTATTTTTTTTGCTACTTTTTGTTCAAAAAAAACCACTAACCCATTCTTACTGCTCACAAAATGAATATTTGCACTTGCTTTTTTTATGAATGGGAGTTCAATCCTTTTTTCAAATTCCATATTCGAATTATA
>CANHNT010000182.1 GCA_947461985.1 Bacteroidota bacterium
ATAATCAAACTGTAAATCTTCGTGCAGCATGGCTATCAATTTTTCTATTTTTTTGAGTTGACTTTGGTATAAATTCACCATCACTTTGTGGTCTTTCCAATGAAGCGGTAGCGCATTCATTTCTTCACAAAAGTGAATGAGCACATCAATTTGAGTGCTGGGTTTATCAGAAAATTTACAATATTTTGTAATGAATCGAAGAATTTTTCGAATCGTTTTTTTAGCGAAATAAACGGTTTGTGTATTTACATCTTGAAACATTTCGGATACTTCGTTTTTGAGTTGCTCCACATAGTTTGCTTCATTGGTGCTTTCAAACAATAAGTAATGCAACAACTCTTTATTTTCTTTTTTGTATTTTATCAGTTTATTGCAAACCTCTATCAGCTCAGCTTTGGGCATAGCTTGAATTTCTTTTTTTAAATATGCTATTGATGTCGATTGCATGGTTGTATTTTAATTTATGATATATTGTATATACTATATTTTTTAATGAATGTTTTTAGTCTTTTTTCTATTGCCAACTTTGCTAATGGGATTTTATTTTAAATCAATGTGCATTGCATCCCATTTTGCTAACTTTCAAAAGTAAGGTATTATTATTTTTTGAAATCAGAAGTTGCTCTTTTAAGTAATCACCCGATTTGCTTTTTTGTAGGTTATACAATTTTATCAAACATATCAACGATTTTAGATATGTAAATTAAATCTACTAATTGGGGATAAATAAATGAAAGTACAATAACATTGCTGAAACTCAGTGTGCATAACTATGTGAATTTCATCTGAATTGATGCGCATAAATATTAACTAAAATAGATGACGAAGAATCCTTGAAATAAAATTACTTTCGTGTCCCTCAAATTTTTTAATAAATATCATGGCAGTTTCTACAAAATTAAATACTCGAACTAAAAAAGCAGATTTATCACCCATGCTTTATGGCAAATCTGCACCGCAAGCATCTGATTTAGAAGCAGCCGTGTTGGGTGCTATTATGCTAGAACCACAAAAATTAGCGGAGTGTTTAGAAATTATTCAATCACCCGATTGTTTTTACAGTGATGCCAATCAACGCATCTATGCCTCTATTCGTCGGTTGTTCGACAATGGTTCACGGATTGATTTTTTAACAGTTACCGAAGATTTAAGAAAAAACAGTGAGCTCGAAATGGTAGGAGGAAGTTACTATGTAACAAGCCTTACAAGAGATGTGGTGAGCAGTGCGCATATTGAAGAACATGCTCGTATTGTGATGCAAAAATACATTATGCGTGAGTTAATACGCATGAGTGGAGATGTGATCAGTGACGCTTATGAAGATAGCACCGATGTATTTGATTTATTAGACAAAGCAGAAACCAATTTGTATGAAATTACGGATAAACATCTTCGTAAAAATTTCTCAAGCATTAGTTCAATTTTATCAAGAACGATGACGGAGATTGAAACACAAGCACAAAAGAAAGATGATTTTACAGGGATTCCATCTGGTTTTAAAGCATTAGATAAAATCACTTCTGGTTGGCAAAAGACCGATTTGATTATCTTAGCGGCTCGTCCTGCTGTAGGTAAAACTGCCTTTGCCTTAAATTTAGTAATGAACGCAGCAATGAACAAAGATAAACCAACAGGGGTGGCTTTTTTCTCCTTAGAGATGAGTGCAGGACAATTGGTAAAAAGGATGTTGTCGGCAGTTACAGAAGTACCACTTGAAAAAATATCCAAAGGACAATTAGCTGATCATGAAATTGTGCAAATACACCAACGGATGCCTCGTTTAGGCTCTGCCAATATTTTTATAGATGATCAAGCCGCACTTAATATTTTTGAACTTCGTGCAAAATGTCGTCGATTAAAACAAAAGTATGGTTTAGGAATGGTCATCATTGATTACTTACAATTAATGCAAGGCAATTCAGATAAAGGAGGAAATCGTGAGCAAGAAATCTCAAAAATTTCTCGTGATTTAAAAGGGCTAGCAAAAGAATTAGAAATTCCAATTATTGCACTTTCTCAATTAAATCGGGGTGTAGAAAACCGAACTGGGGCTGCTAAACTTCCTCAATTGAGTGATCTTCGTGAGTCGGGAGCCATTGAGCAAGATGCCGATATGGTTATGTTTTTATATCGTCCAGAATATTATGGAGTAGATAAAAGCCCCGAAGGCGAACCCATTCCTGGAGAAACTTGGATAAATATTGCAAAGCATAGAAATGGTACTACAGATGTTGTAAAAGTGAAAGCCAATCTTGCTTTTCAAAAATTTGAAGATATGCCAGACGTACATAATTTTGGTAATCCACCACAAAATATGCAAGACCCTGCTGCTGGAATAAAAGGTTCTTACGGCGATGGTCCAAAACTAACGATTGATGATGGATATGCTAAATTGAAATCAAAAGCCAGTGACTTCAATGTGGATGATGAATTTGGGAAATCATCTTCTACTGACTTCGGTGGGGATGTGCCTTTTTAATTTTTTGATGATTCATAGATGTACCAAAAAAGATATTTTGGGGGTGATTATATAGTTAGGCTTTTATCCGATAACTCCTTATTTATGAAATAACGAAAAGGTTTGTCTATCTTTACGAACTAAAATTTTTTACACAGATGAAAAATCTGCGACATTTGTCTCAAACCGAGTTGGAAACACTCATTATTTCTATTGGCGAAAAGCCTTTTAGAGTCAAACAAATTAACGAATGGATTTGGCAAAAAAACATAACATCGATTGATGAAATGCTGAATGTCTCAAAGGCTACTCGTGAACGTTTAAAAGAAGAATATTTTTTAGGCAAACTCACCATTGATCACACGCAAATAAGTGATGATACAACTATCAAAAATCGATTTGTTTTACATGATGGCCACTTTGTGGAAGGTGTTTTAATTCCTACCGACACTAGAATGACTGCCTGCGTTTCATCGCAAGTGGGATGTAGCTTGAGTTGCAAGTTTTGTGCAACAGGTTATATGGATAGGAAACGGAATTTGGAGTTTGATGAAATTTATGATCAAGTAAAACATTTGAATGATCAATCGGAATTGAACTACGAAAAAAAATTAAGCAATATTGTTTTTATGGGCATGGGTGAACCTTTGTTGAATTATAGCAATGTGCTGAAATCAATTGAAAAAATAACGTCACCCGAAGGAATGGGAATGTCGCCATCAAGAATAACAGTTTCAACGGCTGGGGTTTCTAAAATGATTAAAAAATTAGCGGATGATAAAGTGAAATTTAACTTGGCGGTTTCGTTGCATGCCGCAAATGATTTGAAACGAAATGAAATCATGCCAATTAATGAAACCAATAATATTAAAGTTTTAATTGAGTCATTAAATTATTTTTATAAAGCAACAAAAAGTCCAATCACATTTGAGTATATTTTGTTTAAAGATTTTAATGATAGCATTGAAGATGCCGATGAGTTAATAAAAATTTGCAGACAAGTGCCTAGCAAAGTAAACATTATTGAATACAATCCAATTTCATTAGCAGCTTTTGCAAAACCTGACGAAGAAAAAGTAGATGCCTTTATGCAATACTTGGAACGAAATAAAATTAATGCACGATTAAGAAGAAGTCGTGGTAAAGATATTGACGCAGCATGTGGTCAATTGGCGAATGTAAATCACCCTTCAAAATAAAATAATTATGGCAAAAAAATATATTCCAAGTCCTTCCGATTTTGCAAAACCAACTCCAGGTAAAAAATTAAAAAAAGGAGAAGTAAATAATATTGTGCCTTCAAAAGCAAAAAAGCAACGTAAAAGTAAACGCGCTTTTTTAGCTGAAGAAGAAAAATTAAAACCGGGATACGTTCCTGTAGAAACTGTAAAAAAAGTATTTGTAAAAAAAGAAAAGACAAATACAAAACTTACCAATAAAAATTACAAGCCAGGGGAACATCCTATTTTTGAAGGAAGCGATTTATCGAACATTAATCCAAAACAAAAAACGAAAACCCCACAACCTGTAACTAACGAAATAATGCCTCTGAATAAATACATTTCACATTGTGGAATATGTTCAAGAAGAGACGCTGTGGAAATTATTAAAGAAGGAAAAATTAAGGTTAATGAGAAGGTGATTAAAGAGCCAGGCTTTAAAGTTTCTGAAAGTGACAATATTGTTTTTGAAGAAAAAAGGATTTTTACTCAAAAAAAATTAGTCTATTATTTATTAAATAAACCCAAAGATTACATCACCACAACCGACGATCCTGAAGGTAGAAAAACGGTGATGGATTTGCTTGGAGCAGCACCCGAACAACGTATTTTCCCCATTGGCAGATTGGATAGAAACACCACTGGTTTGTTGTTGCTTACCAATGATGGTGATTTAACTCAAAAATTATCACACCCTAAAAATAATGTCAAAAAAATATATCAAGTAGTTTTAGACAAGCCACTTACAAAAGGTGATTTTGAAAAAATTGTTGAAGGAATTGTATTAGAA
>CANHNT010000183.1 GCA_947461985.1 Bacteroidota bacterium
CTGTGAAAAATTGATTTTCAATTTTATTTTTTGAAATTGCCAATTCTAAATTTACGAAATTATCCTTATGTATATTCATTAATTTCACAGTAAGTTTTATAGATTATAATACAAATATAATCATATTATTTAAACAGCTTTAAATTGCTGCAGTCCAAATTATTTTCTATTGAGCATCAATGAATTACAAAAAATAATTTTAATATTCAGGTTAATTAATCAATATTTAACGATTATAAATCAATAAAAAGAGAGATTAAAAAGTTAAAAATAAAAATGTAAATATGCTAAATAAATTGACCCAAATCATTGAAGACAAGAATACAAATCATGTTGATTTTATGCAAAATAAAATTGTTTTGTATTAAAAATAGAATCCCCAACAAATTAAAAAATTATGAAATGGTCTATCCTCCTTTTTACAATTACTTCGCATATTGGATAATAATCATTAGTTGCTTTCACATTAATTATGGTTATTGCAAAAACTATCCCTCCGAATTATTAGAGTGCGTTTTTCAAACAACTTTAAATACAACTAAGGAAATCCCTGTTTTAAGTTATCATCAAATTAGAAACCTAAAACCTTCAGATTCAAAAAAAAACAGCACTTATATTTTATCTATTCAATATTTTAAAGAACATATGCAAATGTTACGAGATAGTGGATATCATCCGATTTTACCTGATCAATATATTGAATTTGTACAAAATGGAAAACCAATTCCACCAAAACCCATTGTAATAACTTTTGATGACGGAACGATTGGGCAATACGAACATGCACTGCCAATCTTAGAAAAATTTGGATTTAAAGCGGTATTTTTTATAATGACCATTACATTAAACAAACAAGGATATTTAAACAATGAACAAATAAAAAAAATAGCTAACAAAGGAAATAGAATTGGCTGTCATACATGGGATCATCACAATGTTACAAAATATGAAAATACTGATTGGAAATTACAAGTAGAAAAACCAACGCAAGTTTTACAAGAAATTACAGGAATGCCAATAAAATATTTTGCTTACCCTTATGGCGAATGGAATCATTTAAGTATCATAAAATTAAAAGAATATGGATTTAAATGTGCTTTTCAATTAGGAGGAAAAATGGATACTGAAGAACCTCTTTTTACAATAAAAAGAATATTGGTAGACGGTTCATGGAGTGCAAAAGATTTAAATAATATCATTAAAAAACAGCTCCGATAAAAAACTTTTAAAAAAAATAAAAAACAGCCTTAATCATTAAAAAATAAAACCCGACTAAAGCATGCCTAGAAAAATCAACCTAATTTTAAGAAGCGAAATATACATATTCGCCATCCTAATTAATATCCTACCATTTTTTTTTAGCAGTTGTGACAATATGAATGACGAAAATATCATTCAAAAGACTTCAGCAAATGAAATGCGTTCAAATAACCTATCAATTATAGACAAGGATAGTCTTATATTAAAACAAAAGAAAAAGGACATTCATTTAGATTCGGCTTTATACGATTCAAAATTATTATTTCTTTGCCATAATAAGCCATCAAGGAAATGGCCTGTAATAGCTGATTATCCATTACCTGGCGCCATACTGCCTTTTAAAAGAATTATTGCATATTATGGCAATTTTTATTGCGCTCAAATGGGCATACTCGGCGTACCCCCAACAGAATTAATGTTACAAAAATTACAAAAAGAAGTTAAAAATTGGGAAAATGCAGATACCTCAACCGAGGTTATTCCTGCATTGCATTATATTGCTGTTACGGCACAGCATAGCCCTGGACTGCAAAGAAAATATAGATTACGAATGCCATTTTCAGAAATAACCAAAACAATTCAACTTGCAAAAAAAATAAATGCGCTTGTTTTTCTTGATGTACAAATTGGCCATAGCTCACTTCAAGAAGAATTACCTGTGCTTGAATCTTTTCTGTCCTTACCCAATGTGCATATTGGTATAGACCCAGAATATTCAATGAAAAATGGCGAAATTCCATGTTCAAAAATTGGAACGTTTAATGCATCAGATATTAATTATGCAGTTAAATATCTTGCTCAAGTAAGAAATAAATATCATATTCCTCCTAAAATATTAATTGTGCATCGCTTTAATAAAGCTATGGTAACTAATTATAATTTGATAGAAACGTGTCCAGAAGTGCAAATTGTAATGAATATGGATGGTTTTGGATTTCCAGATAAAAAGCGAAGTAGTTATACCAGTGCAATTACAAATGAACCCGTTCAATTTGCAGGATTTAAAATTTTTTATAAGTACGACATAGTCCCTCCAAAATGGGCTCAAGTTATGCAACCTAAACAAGTCTTAGAATTATATCCTGCTCCAATTTACATTCAATATCAATAGCATTTTTTTACTCATATTAGTAAATATCATTAGGGACTTTCACCAGGAATTGGTAATTCTATGGGAGGCGTTTCGAAAGGATTTTCTTCAGGTATATAATCTGGATCTACTCCTGGTACTTCCCGATGTATGATTTCATCAGGATCAACAGGCGATATAATATCTGGTTTTTTGATAGGAATAGGAATTTCTATTGTTCTTTTCTGATATTCTTTTGCCATTTTTTTAAATGATTTATTGAATACAAATGTAGGAGTAACTTCAAGTTTATGAATTGAGGTCTATCATCAAAACTGATGACTATAATCAGTATTAAAAAAGTCGTTCAATCATAATTTTGTCTCACATTAAATTACACAAAAATGAAAGAGAATACAATCACAATTAAATCATTAAACGACTTATTTCACTACGATATGAGCACGTTCTCAATAGCTGAAATTAAATTAAGTCATATTTTGCCAATTTGGGCAAGTAAAGTGGGCTCAATAAAACTAAAAACGGTTTTGTGTAAATACGAAAATTTGATCAATCAAAATGTTGAAAAAATGGAACCTTTTTTATTTGAAGAAAGCATCAATTCGTTAGCCCTTACGCATACCATTATGGATGCATTTATTGAACAAACAAACGAGAAACTTTCCTTTTGTACTGACACCGAAATTAAAGATGCGTGTTTACTGGCATGCATTCAAAATATAAACCATTTTAAAATTAGCATTTATGGAACTGCAGCTTCTTTTGCAAATACGTTAGGACTTAAAGACCAAAGTTCATTTTTTTATGAAGCCGAAGAAAGTGAAAAAAATATTGATACCCTTCTTTCACAAATTGCTGAACAGGAAATCAATTACAGGGCAAGAACACCTTTCGCTATTTCAAAATAATATTTATTTTTTACTTCTTAAAAAATTAGCATAAAGTAAATATTTTTTTGCCATAAAAGACTTATTCAAAAATAAATTTAACCCAACCATCATGTCACAAATAGTTAGTAATAATACAAGTGAACTACCAAAAGAAAAAGCATTGCCAGAAGTAGAAAAAAATGAAATTATACATTACAATCATGTAATTTTAAGAATCCTTCAAACTGATTATGTTACCCATGATGTTAAACGTTTTGTATTAGAAAAACCTCCTGGATATTATTTCATTCCTGGACAGTCTGTCAATATTTCAATTAACTTACCAGAATGGAATAAAGTGCAAAGACCTTTTACTTTTACCAATTTACCTGAAGATAATTACCTTGAATTTTTTATTAAAATATATCGTAATCATGATGGCGTTACTGAAAAATTAGAAAGCCTACATATTGGGGATGAACTCATCCTTCATGATATTTTTGGAGAAATTAAGTATAATGAATCGGGTGTTTTCATAGCTGCTGGCTCAGGCATCACTCCTTTTTTGTCTATTTTTAAAAATTTAGTTAGACAAAATAATATTAAAAATAACATCTTAATTTACTCAAATAAAACTTCGGAGGACCTAATCATGGAAGATTATTTACAAGCCATTCTTCAAAAAAATTTTATTAAAGTTTTTACAAGAGAAAACGTAATTGGATTTATTGAAAAAAGGATTGATCGAAATTTTATTATTGACCATATCAATAATTTCAAACAGCAATTTTACATCTGTGGGCCAGAAAACTTTGTAACCTCTATCAAAGAAATATTATTGAGCTTGGGGGCAGAATCTAATCAAATTATTTTTGAAGATTAACGTATTTTTTTTTGCAAAAACATTTCTAGTAGTATTTGGTAGCCTTGTTTATCATTTAATATGAAAGTGTTTATTTTGAATATTTATTGAAGAAATTGAACAATAAATTACAAATTTCATTTTAGTTGACACAAATAAAATGACCAAATACGTGAAGAGAACAAAATTCATTTTCACTCTATAATGAACTATCAATGTTAATAATTATTTACAATACGCATAATGCTTAAACACAAAAAATCCCGACTCTTTCGAATCAGGATTTTGTACCTCAGGCGGGACTTGAACCCGCACGGACATTGCTGCCCACAGGATTTTAAGTCCTGCGTGTCTACCAATTTCACCACCAAGGTAAATGATA
>CANHNT010000184.1 GCA_947461985.1 Bacteroidota bacterium
AGGCTTTCCACAAGGCTTCTTTATTGTGTTTTGCTTTTATAGCAGGATTGCATTTTATTAAATTTCCTAATTGTTCATAATCGTCGGCCGTAAAATGCAGGTGATGCACACATACTTCGGCTGTAATTTTTTTATCTTTTAACGGGAACATATTGGTAAATAATTGCAACTCTTTTTCGGTGCTAATATGTAAAATATGTAACCGTGTATCAAACTTTTTGGCCAATTGAATCGCTGTGATTGAGGACTCATAGCAAACTTCTTCGTTTCTGATAATTGGATGAAAACGTGCATGATTGAAATCGATATGTTCATCTTTTAATTGTTCAATATTTTGTTTAATCAAGCCTTCTTTTTCACAATGAGTGGCTATTAATACCTCACTTTCAGAAAATATTTTTTCAAGCGTAACAATATTATCAACCAACATATTGCCCGTGCTTGAACCCATAAAAATCTTGAGTCCACAAATGGAATTTTTTAATTTATTAATTACTAAAGCTTCTTCTTGATTGTCATTGGATACACCTAAAAAAAATGAATGATTCGCTAACGAAGTATGCTTGGCTATTTGAAATTTTTCTTCTAGTTTTTCAATATTTAATGCTGGCGGATTGGTATTTGGCATTTCCATAAAACTGGTTATACCACCTGCTACTGCTGCTCTTGCTTCACTTTCGATGGTAGCTTTATGGGTTAATCCTGGCTCTCTAAAATGCACTTGGTCGTCTATTAAACCTGGCAATAAATAATGATTGGCTGCATCTATTTCTATCGTTTTTTCTTTTACAGAAATCGAATTTTCAATTTTTTCAAATCGACCATTTTCTATTAAAACATCTTTTGTTTCAATTTTCCCTTCGTTTACAACTTGTGCACCTTTAATTAAATATTTTTTCATGCTAAAAGTATTTTGACAAAAGTAAAAAAGAATTATCTTTAAACCTTATAAAATTCGATATGAAGTCATTACTACTAAACCTAACGTTACTTTTTGCTACAAGTTCATTATTCGCTCAATCGGCATTTTTAAAAAGAAAAATGGATGACAGCTATTTAATTGAAAAATATGAAATTTTAAATGGTCAATTTTCAGACACCATGCATTTTAGTAATCAACCCGTTACTCAAAAAGATGCGGTACAGTTTTTAGAAACATACAGTGCTACGCACCCCAATTTATCATCTAGAGAAAAGAAAGAAATACAACGTTTTATTGCCAAAAATGGAGATTGGGCTAGCAATGGAAATGGTGCGATTGATTCTAAAAAACCAATTTTAAACTATTTTTATAAAAAGCAAAGTGACATGCTTAATGTGCAAAAAAGCAATTACACTTTTGCGTTAAACCCAATCATCGCGTATCAGCAAATGGTTGAAAGCAATAATACCAAACAAAACCTTTTCATCAATACCAAAGGATTAGAAGCAAGAGGAACGATAGGAAAACGATTAGGGTTTTATACCATGTTTACCGATAATCAGGAACGTGGACCACAACATTTTCAAAATTATGTAGCAAATAATAATGCGGTGCCTGGAATGGGTTACTATAAAGATTTTAAAGAAACAAAACCAGGTGGGGCAGTTGATTATATCAATGCTACAGGGTATATTGATGCGGACGTAATTAAAAATACCGTGAATGTGAGTTTTGGCTACGACCGTTTTCAACTTGGTGATGGATACAGAAGTTTGTTTTTGAGTGATTTTTCGGCACCTTATACTTTTGTAAAATTAAATACTCGTTTATGGAAATTTAATTATCAAAATTTGTACTTGGAATTACTCCCTCAATATACAAGAGGTGGCGATAAATTATTGGATAAAAAATATGCCGCCATGCATCGTTTAAGCATAAATGCTACCAAATGGTTGAATATTGGTTTGTTTGAAAGCGTCGTTTTTGGAAGAAAAAATCGTTTTGATTTTGGATACATGAATCCGGTAATTTTATACAGAAGCATTGAGCAAAATAATGGCAGCCCAGATAATGCTATTTTAGGCTTAGATGCAAAAATACATACCGGTTTAAAAACGATGCTTTATGGTCAAGTTGTTTTAGATGAATTTAAATTTGGAGAAATAAAAGCCAATGACGGTTGGTGGGCAAATAAATGGGGAATTCAAATGGGTTTAAAATCGGCTGATATTTTTGGGATTAAAAATTTATTTGTACAAGCCGAATTAAATATTGTGCGTCCATTTACATATTCTTTCAGAGATTCTGTTGCTGATTATACGCATTACAATCAATCATTAACGCATCCTTATGGAGCCAATTATGCCGAAGCAAGTTTGCAAATTAAATATAAACCAACAGAAAGATTGTATGTAACAATGAAAGGTTTTTATAATAAACAAGGCCGTGATACTGTTGGTGGTAAGTCATTTGGTGGAAATCCGTTGAGAGATTATGGATTTAAAAATGCAAACAGAGGAATTAAATTATTTAATGGATACGCTTCTACAGTAAAATTTGTGAATCTTAATATGGCTTATGAAGTAAAGGATAATTTTTATTTAGATTTAGGAATAAATTACAGGGATGAGCAAGGGACTCATGCACCTAATCCTACGTTTAGTTCTACACAAATTTATACTGGCTTTAGACTAAACATGGCTAGAAAACAATATGATTATTAAATTTTACATAAAAAATAACATCCATTTTTTGTTTCTGTATCTAAAGTAATATATCATTGCAACAATTGTGAAACTATTTTCATACATATTCATTTTTTATTTAAGCGTATTTTATATGTTGGATTTACCTAATATTAAAATTGCGTTTAATAACTTAAATACTAGTATTTCTTTTTCATTTAATAAGGATAAAAAGGACTATGAAAAAAAGGAATTGGAAGATGATGTTACTGAAAGTGATGATTTAGAAAAAATAGTAGAAGATTATTTTGTTGTTTATCATGAAAACAACAACCATTCCAATTGTTTATTAATTGAAAACAACAATCAATTTCTTTTTGATACAAGAATAGAAAAAAAACATTCTTTCGATATTTTGATTCCACCTCCAGAAACTATTTAATGCTATTTTAATCTCTGGTTGATGAATGTTAATCAATTCAATTTTTTTTAAAACAAAATTTATAGTTTCTTTTTATGAATAAAAATAATTCATTGTTTTCGTCCTTAAAAACCGATACCCTTTCAGGCTTAGTGGTATTTTTAGTCGCACTACCATTGTGTTTGGGAATTGCTGTTGCATCTGGTGCCCCACCTTTTGCAGGAATAATAACAGGTGTAATTGGAGGAATTTTTGTTGGCTTTTTATCCAATTCTAATTTGAGTGTATCAGGGCCTGCAGCAGGTTTGATTGCTATCATTTTAGCAGCTGTAACCAATTTGGGATACGAAATATTTTTGCTTTCAGTAGTATTAGCAGGAGTTATTCAACTTGGTTTAGGCTTTGCAAAAGCAGGCAGTATATCTAGTTATTTTCCATCAGGAGTTATTGAAGGAATGTTAACTGCTATTGGTATCATTATTATCAAAAAAGAATTACCTCATGCAATCGGTTATGACAAAGGCCATGAAGGTGATTTTTACTCCTACGAATTATTAGACAAAGCAGACCAAGGATTTTTTGGGGAATTAATTCATTCATTCAATTATGCACACAATGGTATTATTTTGATTACGTTAGTATCAATAGCCATTTTAATCGCTTTTAATAAAATAGAATTCCTTAAAAAAATAAAAGCAATTCCAGGAGCTTTGGTGGTGGTGGTAGTTGGTATTTTATTGAACGAATTATTTAGAATAACAAATTCACCCCTCCTAATTTCAGAAGAACATTTGGTAAAATTACCAACAGCATCGTCGTTCAGTGAATTTTTTACTCAATTTAGGTTTCCCAATTTTAGTGGATTTTCAAATCCTGCAGTTTGGATTACAGCAGCAACCATTGCAGCTGTAGCAAGTATTGAAACTTTACTTTGCCTTGAAGCAGGTGATAAAATGGACCCTTTAAAAAGATACTCAAGTGCCAATACAGAACTAAAAGCGCAAGGTATTGGAAATATATTGGCCGGATTAATTGGTGGAATTCCAATGACATCTGTAATCGTACGTACAAGTGCGAATGCGAATGCAGGTGCTCGTACCAAATTTTCAACAATTGCTCATGGTGTATTTTTATTATTTGCTGTTGTTTTAATTCCTTCTATTTTAAATAAAATTCCCATGGCTTGTTTAGCTGCTATTTTAATTATGATAGGATTAAAATTAGCAAGTCCAAAAGTATTTAAACACATGTGGAGTGCTGGTAAGTTTCAGTTTATCCCATTTATTGTAACTGCAATTGCTGTTGTTGGGATTGATTTATTAAAAGGGGTTGGAATTGGCTTAGTAGTCAGTACTATCTTCATTCTCAGAGGGAATATG
>CANHNT010000185.1 GCA_947461985.1 Bacteroidota bacterium
CCATTAGGTACCGCTTCAGGAAATTTTTTATTCAACAATTCAAATGGGCAAATGTCTTTTATGCCCAATATTCAACAACAAGCTTTGGTGGTAAGTAAAGTAACCGAAACCAGAAACGGAATTATTGTAGGCACTTCTATGCGTGAAATGACTTTTGTGGTTTTAAATACTTGTAATAATCAATCTCCTAGTGGTTTTATTACAAATGCCAATACAGGAAATGTTGTAACACAAGAGATTATTGAAGCATGTAATATTGACACTTCTGTTTTAAGTTTTAGTATTCAAGCCGTAGACCCAAATGGAGATAAAATTACGGCTACCGTTAACGGGTTGCCTGCCAATGCGGTTTCAACTATAACCAACAATAATAGTACCAGTCCTATGGTCAATATTTCATTTACGATGCCTACACCCTTTGTTGCTGGCAACTATAGTTTTTATGTAACTTATCAAGATGATGCGTGTCCGCTTTCGAGCAAACAAACACTTGCCTACACAATTAAATTAGTACAACCTATAACAGCTACTTTTCAAATTTCCAACGAATCTTGTTTTCCTAAAAATGATGGAAAAATTAATGTCAATGGAACAACTACCAATAACACCCTGTTTTATTCTATTAACAATGGGGCTTTTCAAACAAGCAATTCTTTTATTAATTTAACAGCAGGAAACTACAGCATTGTTTTAAAAGATGATAAAAATTGTTTGCTAAAAACCCAAGCTACTGTTTTAGGCTCTCTTAATCCAACAATTGTTAATCCAATCGTAAAAAATATTAAATGTTTTGGCGAAAAAAATGGGTCAATTACTGTAAGTGCCACTCCAATATCATCGAATTACATTTATACTTTATTCCCTAATAATATTTTCAACAATACAGGATTATTTACTGGTTTATCTCAAAATAATTATACTGTTTTGGTTCAAGACAATAGTCAATGTAGAGATTCTTTTATGACTTCTATTTCGGAACCTCCACCCATTCAACTCACCTCTTTAAAAACGTATGATTTATTTTGTGATAAAATAAATGGGAAAATTATTGCCACCAGTAATTTTGCCGACAGTGTTTATTACTTTTTAGAACCAGGCATTGGCAGAGCAGAAAATGGCATTTACGAAAATTTACAAGCAGGTACTTATACGCTTTCTATTGTCAATAATAATGGATGCACTACTCAACAGGTAGTCATGTTAAATACCCTTCCTAAAACTCTTAATGCAACTACTACCCAATATGATTTGCCCTGCAATGGTAATGGTACCGAAGGGTTTGCCGAAGTTTTTGCGAATAATGGCACACCGCCTTATAGCTATGTATGGACCACCAATCCGATACAAACCAATGCCAAAGCAACCGATTTGTATTTTGGTTGGTATAATGTAACCGTTACCGATGCCACTGGTTGCGATGTAAAAACACAAGTGTATATTAACGCAGGAAATTGTTGTGAAAATATTTTTGCAGCAAATGTTTTTACACCCAATGGCGATAACAAAAATGATGATTGGGGTTTAGTAACAAGTGCAGGTTTAGAAATAAAACAGTTTATGGTAGTCAACCGTTGGGGGCAAAAAGTTTGGGAAACCGAAAATCAACGCACTCGTTGGGATGGTCGTCAAAAAACCAGAATTGTAGATCCGGGTACATACTATTATTTATTGAAATATAAATGCTTAACAGACAATAAAACCTATATCAAAAAAGGGGAAGTCAATGTGGTTCAATAGTCATGAGATATGAATGAATTTTCTTTTATAAGTTAGTATTTTATAATCTATTGATAAATGTAGATAATAGGTTAAAAAATCTTCAAGCTCATTTAGCCTTTGATTCTTTATTCGTAATTCATCATTCGTAATTCTGAACTACCCACTTACATTAAAATCTCTCAATGCATCATTCAAACTTGTTTTTAAATCGGTACTAGCTTTACGTTGACCAATAATTAAAGCACATCCCACTTGATAATCTCCAGCAGGAAATTTTTTGGTATAACTACCTGGTATTACCACACTTCTAGCAGGCACACGACCTTTGTATTCAATAGGTGTTGCGCCACTTACGTCAATAATTTTAGTGCTTTGAGTAAGCACCACATTGGCACCCAGCACGGCTTCTTTTTCAACCACCACACCTTCAACCACAATACAACGAGAGCCAACAAACACACCATCTTCAATAATCACTGGGCTTGCTTGCAATGGTTCTAACACACCACCTATGCCCACACCACCACTTAAGTGAACATGCTTGCCAATTTGCGCACAACTGCCAACCGTTGCCCATGTATCCACCATCGTGCCTTCATCTACATAAGCACCAATGTTTACGTAACTTGGCATCAACACTACATTACGAGCCAAAAATGCTCCATAACGAGCCACTGCATGGGGGACTGCTCTCACTCCTTGACCAGCATAATCTGATTTCAATTTCATTTTATCATAAAACTCAAACGGAGGCAAGGTAAAAGTTTCCATTTGTTGAATACCAAAATACATTAAAATGGCTTGTTTAACCCACTCGTTCACCTGCCATTGCGAATCACCCAAAGGTTCTGCGGTTCTTAATCTTCCTTTGTCCACTTCCTCAATAACCGCTCTTACAGCATCGCTGTAACTTGCATCCTTCAATAATTCTCTATTTGCCCAAGCCTCATTTATTAATCGTTGTAATGACATGTGTTTTATTTTTTGCAAAAGTAAATAAAAGATGTCGGATGTCAGTAGACAGATGATAGACTTTTGTTGCGTTTACAATAAATACATTTACTTTATTCATTTTTAAGGCACCTGTTCCGCTATTGGGAAGATGCACCATTCAATAAATTAATTTTGTTCAGCATTTTCATGCCAAAATTTTAAATATCATACCTAGAATGGCTAAAAAATCTTTGCGCTTCTTTGAGTCTTCGTGACTTTGCGGCAACAAACGCCAACTACTTTCTAACATCAAATATCCAACATCCGACATCTTTCCCTATTTTTGCTTTCAATGAAAATAGGATTTGATGCAAAAAGAGCGTTTCACAATAATACCGGTTTAGGAAACTATAGCCGAACATTAATCCGTTCTTTAGCAAATATGTTTCCTGCAAACGATTATTTTTTATTCAATCCCAAAAGAAGCAATCAACATTTGTTTTCTGAAAAAAATATACAAGAAATTAATCCAACAAGTTTTTTGTCAAAATTATTTCCATCATTTTGGCGAAGCAGATGGATGGCAACAGAAATAGTAAAAACAGTAGCTATTTATCATGGATTAAGTAATGAACTGCCTTGGAACTTGGTAAATAAAAAATGCAAAAAAATCGTCACTATTCATGATTTAATTTTTGAACATTATCCTGAACAGTACAAGAAATTGGATGTGTTTTTTTACAAGAATAAATTCAAATTTGCATGTCAAACTGCCGATAGAATTATTGCCATTAGTGAAGCCACAAAGCAAGATATACTAAATACCTACAAAAACATTCATCCTACAAAAATTGATGTTTGTTACCAATCATGCGATGCCCGATTTTTTTTGGAGCGTAAAAATTACAATCGAAATGAATTAATTGGACATTTTAATTTGCCTCACAACTATTTTATTTATGTTGGTAGTATTATTGAACGAAAAAATCTATTATCTATTTGTAAAGCAATGAAATTGTTCAACAATGATGAAAATGTTCAATTAGCTGTAATTGGCAAGGGGGCTGCTTATAAGCAACAAGTAATATCTTATTTGTTAGAAAATAAGATGGAGAATAAAGTTGTATTTTTAGAAGATATTTTTGAAAGCAATCAAATAGTTGAAGCCTTGCCTCTTCTTTATTATTTTTCAACAGCATTAATTTATCCTTCCCTAATGGAAGGTTTTGGCATACCCGTTTTAGAAGCCATGGCAAGTGGAACGGCAGTCATTACATCTAATTGCTCAAGCCTGAAAGAAGCAGGTGGTGATGCGGCTGTTTTAATTAATCCCAAAGAATCAAATGAAATTTTTAATGCAATGAAAAAATTAAAAGATGACGATGCATTTCGTACAAATTGCATAAAAAAAGGAGTAGAGCATGCCAATAATTTTACCAATGAAAAGTGTGCAGCGCAAGTTATGCAGGTATATCAAAAAATGATACTTTAATCAAATGATTTACGAAAACGATATTCAAGAAAGTATAAAAACATTTGCCCAACATGGGGTTGTTTTATATCCTACAGATACTATTTGGGGGTTAGGCTGTTTGGCAGATGATGAAATTGCTATTGAAAAGATTTACAATATCAAGCAACGCCCTGCAGAAAAAAGTTTTATCTTATTGATGACTGATGTAAAGCAACTGTCAAAATATGTAGCCAATCCCTTGCCCGATTTGCAATCGATGATTGCACAC
>CANHNT010000186.1 GCA_947461985.1 Bacteroidota bacterium
AAAGGAGAACAAGCCCGATTTGAAAACGGAGAAAGTTCCTTGTTTTTAATTAATAGCAGAGAACAAAAAAGGATTGAGACATTACAAAAACTAACTGCTACGATAGCAAAATTTTATAAACAAAAAACAGCCTTGCGTTGGGCAAGTGGTATTCTTTGGAAAGATTAATAATGGTTACCATTATTAATCTTTATTTCAATGATAATTATAAGTTATCTTTACCGCATTAATAACATTTTCAATTGAAATTCATTGACTTTAATTTAGAATCAAGCCTACAAGAAGGACTAGATTCTATGGGGTTTGAAACGCCCACTCCCATTCAAGAACAAGCTATTCCTATTATTTTAAATAATAAAGATTTAATTGCTGTAGCGCAAACAGGCACTGGAAAAACAGCTGCTTTTTTATTGCCTATTTTGCATAAATTAGCCAGTAGCCAGTTAGACGAAACCAATACCTTAATTATTGTACCTACTCGAGAGTTGGCATTGCAAATAGACCAAGCCATACAAGGATTAGCCTATTTTACAGGCGCTAGTTCATTGGCTATTTATGGTGGTGGGGATGGACACGTTTTTGAAAACGAAAAACGAGCACTCACTCAAGGTGCGAATATTATTATTGCCACGCCAGGTAGATTAATGTCGCATTTAAATATGGGCTATGTTAAGTTTAATAAAGTGCAACATTTAATATTAGACGAAGCCGATAAAATGCTTGACATGGGCTTTGTTGATGATATTTTAAAAATAGTAACCTACTTACCGAAAGAACGACAATCACTCATGTTTTCGGCAACAATGCCAGCTGCAATTAAAAAGTTTGCTCAACAACTTTTAAAAAATCCGGAAGAAATTGCCATTGCTATTTCTAAACCAGCAGCAGGTGTTACACAATTAGCCTATTCGGTATATGATGGGCAAAAAAATGAGTTGATAAAATCAATTCTAAAAGAAAAAACATATTCAAGCATTTTAATTTTTTCATCTACCAAAGAAAAAGTTAGAATTTTAAATCGAGAACTCAATCAAGCAGGACTAAAATCGAAAGCCATACACTCTGGTTTAGAGCAAGATGAACGAGAAGAAGTACTGAGAAATTTTAAAAGCAAAAACACTCAAATTTTAGTTGCCACCGATATTTTATCAAGAGGAATTGACATTGAAGATATTAATTTAGTCATCAATTATGATTTACCAAATGATGCGGAAGATTATATTCACAGAATAGGACGAACAGCTCGAGCAGCTACTAAAGGAGAAGCCATTACGTTTATCAATGAAAAAGATGCATTTAAATTTCATAAAATAGAACAACTCATGGAGCGTGAAGTAGAAAAAAAACCATTGCCAGCTCACATTGGCGAAGGTCCTATTTACAATCCTACAGTGAAACCTAAAAGACCTCCGTTCAAGAAGAAATTTGTAAAACGAAATTAAAGTTTTTCTGTTCTCATTGCTTTTTCATTGTATATCTAATTTGGGAATTCCATTCTTCAGAAATGCTCCATTCAACCAGTTAACGTAGTTCAATAACTTTTTGGCAACTCATTTTCTTAAACACGTAAATAATTTTTAAAAAAAATCAAAAGAATATATATTTTTGCATTTTAAATTATATTAATATGAAAAAAATATTCATTTTATGTACGCTTGTAATCGCTTCTTTTTGCGCTTTTGCACAACCCGATAATTATGTTTTTACAGTTAGTAAAAACATACCTTACCAAAATTTAGTTTCTCCAACTATTGTAACTACACAAGGTTGGGACGATTTTGATGCTACTATTCCATTAGGATTTAATTTTAAATTTATGGGTGACAGCACAAATACATTGTTTTTTGAAAGCAATGATATAAATGTTGGAACAGATTTACAATTTAATACCACTGCAAACACTTCAAATCCGTTTCATGCAATCAGTTGGTTTTATGATTTGGAAGATAGATATAATTATGATTCAACAAAATCATCTTCCGTAGGTTATAAAACAGATGTGGTGAACGCAAAAAATGTGACAAAAATTGAATGGAACAATGTAGGATTTTGGGACGATACGCTTCATGTAGATACTGCAAATGTTCAACTTTGGATATATGAAGAAAATAATGCGTTAGAATATAGAATCGGAAATAGTTCAAGAGCCGATATCACTTCTATAATTCAAGACCCAAATACATATGGTTTTAAAGGTCCTATGTTTGCATTCATTAAAAATCTTGTCCTTTCGACTCCTTCTGCTGATAATGTATACTACCCTTCAAATATTAATACACCGACTATGGATTCAACCGACATAATGACCATGTTTACAAATCCGTCTAGTATTGGAATAGATTCTTTCCCAAATGCAAACACGCTAATGCGTTGGGCGCCAGCTGTGACTAACGGTGTACATGCTGTGTCTTTAAATGATCATATCTCTGTTTATCCAACTTTATTTGCATCTACTTTTTCAATTAATTTTAAAGCAAAAAATAATTATCAATTATCAGTTTTTGATATCAATGGACGATTTTTGTTCACTCAAAAATTAGCGAAATCTTCAGAAAAAATTGATATGAGCAACTATGCTACTGGAAATTATATTTTGATGTTGAATAATGATTCAGAAAAAATTATTTATCAAATTACAAAAGAATAAAAATTTATCAACAGAAATTAATATTTAAACGCGATTGATTGAAGTCCTTGTTTTCTATAATTTAATAATATCTCCTTAATAATTTTAATATTGCATTCATTTTTCTGTTTTGAAAAATGATAAGATCTATGTAATTAAGCTATTAAATCATAAAAATATTGCTGTTTTATTATCTCTAACTATTTGATAATTAACTATTAAAAATAAGTTAATATACAAAGGAGTTATTTTTTTTCTTTAATATTGTAGAAGAGAACACAACACGTTATGAGATTAAAGTTAATAGTAGCATCCATGTTATGCGCCGTTTATTCGTTTGCACAAATACCAGTTGGTTATTATAGCACTGCAACAGGTACAGGCTATGCGTTAAAAACACAATTATATACTAAAATAAACAATCACACCAATATAGGATATGCTGGTTTATGGACAGCCTATGCTACAACTGATAGAGATAATCAGTATGAAAATGACAACACCATTTTTGATCTTTATTCTGAAAATCCAATAGGCCCTGATCCTGTAACATTTTTGTATAGCAGCAATCAATGCGGCACTTATACCACACAAGGCAATTGTTATAATAGAGAACATATCGTACCACAATCTATTTTTAGTTCAGCTTCGCCAATGCAGTCCGATGCGCATTTCATAGTACCGGTAGATGGTTATGTAAATGGGATGCGTTCCGACAATCCACATGGCAATGTTGCTGTTGCCTCTTGGACCTCATTAAATGGGAGTAAACGAGGCACGAGTGCGGTGCCAGGTTATACAGGAACCGTATTTGAACCCCTAAATGATTTTAAAGGAGATATTGCTCGAATGTATTTTTATTTTGCTACCAGATATGAAAATTTAGTGGCTAGCTATACCACATATCCGATGTTTAACGGTACAAGCAACCAAGTTTTTAGCAATGCTTTTTTAAATATGCTTATCTCGTGGCACAATCAAGACGCTGTAAGTGCTCGAGAAATTGTTCGAAACAATGCCATTTATGCTTTGCAAAACAATCGAAATCCGTTCATAGACCATCCAGAATATGTAGGTATAATATGGGGAGGAAATACCAATCCAGTGGCGCAAACCATTGTATTTAATTCGTTACCGAATGTGGCTTATAATGTTGGTTCACTTACCTTAAACGCTACAAGCAGTTCAAATTTACCGATATCATATACAAGTTCAAACACTAATGTGGCCACAGTGCTTGGTAATGTAGTCACCATAGTTGGCGTTGGCACCACTACAATTACCGCTTCACAAAGTGGAAATGCATTTTACAATGCAGCAACCAGTGTGTCGCAATTATTAACCATGACTGAGGCTACTCAAACCATAACCTTTAATGCTTTAGCAAACAAAGTTTTGGGCGATGCTCCCTTTACATTAACCGCCACTGGAGGGTCTTCAGGAAATACAATTACCTATGTTAGTAGCAATCCTGCTGTGGCAAGTGTTTTAGGAAATGTAATTACAATAGTTGGTACAGGCATTACGAATATTATTGCTTCACAATTGGGTAGTACCAATTATTTAGCAGCAACTGATGTAGTAAGAAGTTTATTGGTTACGAATGGTATAATTGCAGGTTGGGATTTTAGTGCTTTAACAGGAGGTAGTGGTGTAAATAATTTTGGAATGAGTCCTTATGCTGCAACCTTTAGCA
>CANHNT010000187.1 GCA_947461985.1 Bacteroidota bacterium
ATGTCGAATTTTTAGGAAAGTTTTCTCAAGGAGATGATTTTTTAGATTATTCTCGTAGAGTAAAAATAGTGCAAACAATTCCGGTGTTTAATTTCGGTAAACACAAAGACAAACCCGTTGCAGAAGTGTTTAAAAAAGAGCCTTCTTATTACGATTGGATAATGAAAGGCGATTTTGCACTTGATACAAAAAACGTAGTTTCTAAAATTTTTCATGAAACCATGTTAAAAAAAATATAAGTGGACAAATTAGTGAACGAATAATTGTTTTTAAACGTCTTAACTATTAATTTTCCACTCTGAAAAATACTTTGAGCAAAATAATTCTTATACCGACCTATAACGAAATCGAAAATATCGAAAAGATTATTCGTAAAGTATTTTCGTTACCCGAATCTTTTCACATTTTAATTATAGATGATGGTTCGCCCGATGGCACCGCTCAAATAGTAAAACAACTACAACAAGAATTTGCAAATGCCCTCTTTATTCTTGAACGCAATGGCAAGCAAGGTTTAGGTAAAGCCTATATTGCTGGTTTTAAATGGAGTATAGAGCGTAAATATGACTACATTTTTGAAATGGATGCCGATTTTTCGCACAATCCAGACGATTTAATTCGACTTTATGACGAATGCAAAAATAAAGGTGCCGATGTAAGTGTTGGTTCTCGTTATGTAAAAGGTGGTAAAGTTGTCAATTGGCCTTTCAATAGAATTTTCATCTCTTACGGCGCATCCGTTTACGTTCGACTCATTACTTGGATGCCCGTAAAAGATTGTACAGCAGGCTTTGTTTGCTACAAACGAGCAGTGCTTGAAGCAATTGATTTAGATAATATTAAATTCATTGGGTACGCTTTTCAAATCGAAATGAAATACACTGCTTGGCGCAAAGGTTTTAAAATCAAAGAGGTTCCAATTACTTTTGTAGACAGAACAGAAGGTGTTTCAAAAATGTCGAAGGGAATTGTAAAAGAAGCTATTTTAGGCGTTTGGAAAATGAAATTTTCTTAAAACATCCGACTCTATATAGTATCATAAGTATATTCATTAAAGTTATTTTAGATAGTATTAATAAATACTATTGCCTAACTGACTAGCCTACCCTACCCTACCCTACCTTCCTAACTAAATTAGATTGAACTAGTTTAAACCAACTCTTTTTGAGTTTGTAAAAAATTTGTCCATTGTTCAAGTTGACCATTTTTTAAAACCCTAGGAAATTTGTTCATCGCTCCAAATTTACCGGTTTCATGTAAAAATTTTACAAAAGTATTTGTAGGCAATACGTCAATAAATAAATGAGGCAATGCAGCAGCACGTTCAACCACATAATCATCATTCATTCTACAAAGTGCGTCATCAATAATTTTGATGGCAAGTTCGCTGTCAATTTTTTCATCACAACCAATATACCATTTGTGTGCAAATTTACCTTCAAGCACGTAACCAGCTACCGTAAATTCTTTGATGGTAATATTCATTCGTTTTTGAACTTCATCAATCGCTTTATTCATGTTATCGACACTTAAATGTTCACCCACTAAACTTAAAAATTGTTTTGTTCTGCCAACAATAATAAACTCATTATTTTTTACAGAGGTAAACCGAATTACGTCGCCAATTAAATAACGCCAAGCGCCTGAACAAGTAGAAAGCACCACTGCATAATCTTTATTTTCAACCACTTCATTGATCACATAAGCTTTTGAACCTTGAATAATTTCGCCATCATCGGTAAAATTTTCTTCATTAAAAGGAACAAATTCATAAAAAATACCATTGTTCAATATCAACTTAATGCCAGCCGTATTGGGTCGAGATTGAAAGCCAAATGAACCTTCAGATGCCATGTAAGTTTCAATAAACGTTATTGGTTTTCCTAATAAGGTTTTAAAGTTTTCACGGTAAGGTTCAAACGACACGCCACCATGAATATATAAAGCAAGGTTTGGCCAAATATCATGAATGTTTTTCACTTTGTGGTATTTGATAATTTCTTCAAATACGATTTGAACCCAAGCAGGTACACCACAAACCGTTCCTACATCCCACTTTGGAGCTTTACGAACGATTAATTTAATTCTATCTTCCCAACGAGTTCGTTTGGAAATATTAATACCCGGTTTATAAAATAAAAACGACAACCACTTCGGCATATTTTTAGCACTGATGCCACTCATATCGCCTTCATAATAATCGCCTTGTTCAAATAAAGTAGTTGTGCCTCCTAACATTAATATTCCTTTTCCAAAAACTTCATTGGGCAAATTGAAATTTTGCATCGAATAAAATTGCTTAAACCCAGCTCGTTTGACTGATTTAATCATGTCGTTCGTTACAGGAATATGCTTACTTGCACTTTCGGAGGTTCCCGAACTCAGTGCGAAATATTTTACTTTTCCGGGCCAGCAAACATCAGACTCTCCTTCATGACAAAATTTCCACCAACGATTATACATTTGATTGTAATTATGGTAAGGAATTTCTGATTTGAACTTTTCATACATTTCGGTAGCATCTAACATTTCATCGAAATGGTAATGTTTACCAAACAACGTATTTTTCGATTTTTTTAAAAGTCGAGTCAACACTTGATTTTGATAAGCACGAGGTGTACCTGTCTGTATGGTAAAGTTTTTACGTATTTGTAATGACCGATTGATTAAATGTCCTAGTATTGCCAATGTCTAATAATTATAAGGGATGCAAAAATAAGCGTAAAAGGTTTGAATATCAAAGTGAATTATTAAAACGATGCATATTTTCGTACTGAATAACTTTCTATCCTATTTTTTTAATTTTACAGTAATAATTTTTAGCCTATAAAAGTATGATCCTTCGCTCATTCATTACAGGCATTACAAAGAAAATAGAAAAAGTATTTTGTTGCAATTAAAAAGCTAAAATTATTAAGTTTACAGCTTAATTTAATGTACCAAATTTCCCATTTTGGAAGTCATTAAACGCCTGAACGATTTCTTCACGAGTATTCATCACAAAAGGACCATGCGCAAAAATGGGTTCATTAATTGGTTCTCCACTTAAAACCAACACGATAGAATCTTCTTGAGCTTCAATGGTAAAATCGGTTCCTTCATTACTAAAAACAGCCATGCAATTATAATCTACAATGTTTGATTCATTCAGCAATACATTGCCTTCTAAAACAATAATAAATGTATTATAATGGGCAGGGAAACTAAAAATTGCTTTTGCTCCTTTATTTAATTTAGAGTTTAATAAATTTACTGGGGTAAATGTTTCAGCTGAACCTTTTACATGCTGATATTCGCCTGCAATAACTTCAATAACACCTTCATTGTTTTCAAGTTGAACTTTTGAGATAGTATTATTTGTAATTTCTTGGTACTTTGGTTTACTCATTTTGTATTTAGCTGGTAAATTCACCCATAATTGCACCATTTGAAAATCACCACCTTGTTTGCTGAAATTTTCCTCATGATATTCTTTGTGTAAAACACCTGAAGCAGCTGTCATCCATTGCACATCTCCTTCCCCTATAATGCCACTATTTCCTGCACTGTCGTGGTGAGCTACTTTGCCTTTATAGGCTATCGTAACGGTCTCAAAACCTCTGTGAGGATGCACATCAACACCTCTTGGTTTATCAGTTGGTGAAAAGTAATGTTTTGAGCCATAATCTAACATAATAAATGGGCTCATGCGCTCCATGCTGTATCTTCCAGGAATAAAATTATGCACTCTAAAACCATCTCCTACCATGTGGAATGGTGGAGCTGAAATAACTGCCTCTACTTTTTTTGTTGACATTGTATTTATTATTTTAAAAAAGCAAAAATAGATTGCATTTTACTTAAATTACGTTTAATAAGATAACTTATTTATTGACTTTTATCACACAATGATAAAATATCTATCTTTTATTTAAAAATATTCAAACAAATAACAAACAAAATACGATTATCAATTTTTTTTTATTGACCTTTACCAATAACAAAAAAAATTAGTTAAAATTATTTATGGCGAAATCGCAAGAAACGTACAGCAAGAAAGAAAAAGAAAAAAAGAAAATTGCTCAACGTAAAGAGAAAGAAGAAAAAAAACAAGAGCGTAAAGCAAATGCTGTTAAAGGTGGTTTAGACACGATGATGGCTTATGTGGATGAAAATGGAAACATTACTGATTCTCCGCCAGATCCTACCAAGAAATTAATTTTTAATGTAGAAGATATGCAATTGGGCGCTACTAAAATTGAAACCGTAGTGGAAGAACCAAATAGAACTGGAACGGTTACCTTTTTTAATGATGCCAAAGGTTTTGGTTTTATTAA